>LMZT01000129.1 GCA_001567115.1 Candidatus Hinthialibacteria bacterium OLB16
ATCCAGCAGATCAATCCGAACCTGCCGATCATTCTGTCCAGCGGCTTTTCAGAAGCAGAGATCCGGCAGCAATGGAGCGGGAGTGAAGGGATGTCGGCTTTCATTCAGAAACCTTATCTGAGCTCTGTTCTCCGGGAAAAGCTGCTTGAGATCCTCGCACTATCAGAACCTGCCTGAGGCTCTGGTTCAAACTTTAGCGTGCTTTATACTGCTTTTATCCGTTGGTGAACCAAATCTCCCCCGGAGGTGCAGTTATGGTGGTTTGTCAGTTTCGCAGATGGCTCCTGACCCTGAAAATTTCTGTTGTGTTCTTTCCTTGCTTGATGGCTAATTCCTGTTTTTCTGAGAATATCGGTGTGGTTCGCGGTGATGAGCGTGTCATGATCCGTTCGGATCAGCAGATCCTCTGCCGGTACAAATATGGCGGTGTTCCCTGGAAACCCTATGTGGAGGAGCTGTATACACCCACTGGTGTGAATATTCTGCGCGATGCCCCTTCGGACCACCTGCACCATCATGGGCTGATGTTTGCCATCAAGGTCGATGGCGTCAACTTCTGGGAGGAAGCAACCAGCCCCGGGCTTCAGAAAACCGAGGACACATGGGATGTCCAGAGTTCCCAGAACAGCCTTCGGAGCCATGGCGGATTCACAACTCGCATCACATGGATCAACTCCGCTGACTCTTCAGTCCTCCTCAAGGAGGAGCGCACCCTCTGGCTGGCGGTCAATCCTGAGCCAAAAGCGACTGTCCTGGGCTGGAAATCCCGCTTCACTCTCCCGGAAGGCAAGGACACAGCCGAATTGACAGGAACAAATTATCATGGCCTTGGAATGCGTTTTCCGGTATCGATGGACAAGGATGGAGCTTTTCTGAATTCCGATGGGCAAACCGGGGTGGAGGGCACCAACGATAAAAAATCACCCTGGTGTGCCTACTCGGCTCTGGCGGATAACCGGCCGGTGACAGTGGCCATGTTTGACCATAAAGATAACCCCCGTTTTCCTGCCACCTGGTTCACCATGACCCAGCCCTTTGCCTATCTCTCGGCCACATTGAATCTGTCTCGGGAACCATTGGCGGTTAAAAAAGGAGAAGACCTGGTTTTGCGCTATCTGCTGGTATTGATGGATGGCCAGATGAATGCTGATGCCATCCGGACGATCGGGACAAAATGGCTGGACCAGCCATTCGAAATTAAATGATGGAGGAAGGAGGGGCAGCATTCATGAAATCGTTGTCATCACTCGAGCAGACCACATCCCGGAGGGGGTTTTTGCGGGATGCGGGTCTGGCAGCCGCTGCGGCTGCCACTGTCGGGGTGGCTCGTAAAACTCAGGCCCAGGCCTCGGACCAGCCGAAAGGGGCCAATGATCGCATCCGTATCGGGATGATTGGTTGTGGTGGAAGAGGGGGGTATCATCTGGATCTCCTTGAAAAAATGAAATCGGCTGGAGCGAATATCGAAATCACCGCTGTGTGTGATGTTTACCGTCCGAGACTCCAGGCACGGGCCGACAAACATAAGGCCAAAGCTACATGAGCCACAAGGAGCTGATCGCCGATGAGAATGTAGACCTGGTCGGGATTGCGACACCGGACCATGTGCATGGTTTCCAGGCCATCGATGCGGTGAAAGCAGGAAAGCCGGTCTACTGTGAGAAACCGGTCACCCACTGGCGGCAGTTTGATCTGACCCACCAGCTCACGCAGGAGGTCGAGAAATCCAAAGTCCCCCTCCAGGTCGGTGCTCAGGGCATGTCGGATTCAGCCTGGAGCCAGATGCGCAAACTGGTTCAGGATGGCCTGATCGGCCAGCCGATTCATGCGGAGTGTGGATATTTCCGAGTCGGTGACTGGGGTGAAAGGGGAATGCCGATCCCGGATCCCAATGCCCAGGCAGGACCGGATCTCGATTGGGAAGCCTTTCTGGCCGATTCCCCGAAAAGACCCTTTGATGTCAGCCGTTTTTTCCGCTGGCGCATGTATGAGGATTATTCAGGCGGCCCCGGAACCGACCTCTTCCCGCATTCCCTTTCCCCAGTCCTGCATATCCTGGGAGTCGGGATGCCGGGGACTGTGGTCGCTACTGGTGGGAAGTTCCGTTATGAAGAACGTGAGATCCCCGATACTTTCAATATGTTGATCGACTTTCCCGAGAAGATCACAGTGGCGGTCCTTGGAACCCAGGGGAACAATTACTCGGCCACCGGGGATCGTGGAGCGCCCGGGAGAATTCCGGTCATCCGGGGCTGGGAAGGATCTCTCACTGTCAAAGATCAGGAAATTGTATTTATCCCCGCCGAAGGCTCCACCAAGGAGGCACAGAAATTCCCGATCGAACGGAAAGAAAGCACTGAGTGGCACTGGCAGAACCTGTTCGATGCGGCTCGGAATGGCACCCCCCCCATCAGCCCGATGGCCCTGGCGTTCAAGGTTCAGACCGCTCTTCAGATGGGCATCCTCGCCCAGAGGGAAGGGAAAGTGGCTCATTTCGACCCGGGAGCAATGAAGATCGTGCTGGGTTAGCCAGGCTTTCCTCCGAGATGGAAGGAATCAGTCCATCAGGCCGTGTAGAAACGAAAAACCCCCTCACCGCTCCAGGCAATGAGGGGGTTTCTTCTTTTAGGATTGCCAGGGATCAGGGGCCGACAAAGGCCAGGTCGCCTTTGCTGTTGGTTCCATTTGTCGGTGAATAAAATTCATTGTTGACGGTATACCCGCCACTGAACGCGTATTGGGGAATCATGTCTTCGATATGGTCCGGGCCAAGGCTCGCGATGAGGTAATGCTTGTTCTTGTAGACTGCCGGGTTAGCGGAGTCATAAAGATGCCAGGGCGGAGCAATTTTGTCTTTGGGAACAGGTGCTTTAGGCGCTTCGTTCGGATTGAGCGCATTCCAGACCAGGCGCCGTGTGGTCCGGTATTTTGCATAAGGATGCCCCTCGGGAACCTGGCCCATAATTCCCCCAACCGCATAGTTGACAGCAAAGAGATCGTCGACAATGGCATTGATATACTTGATCGGAGTCGTCAGGTTCGCTGCGACAAACCCCCAGTTATGGCTGCACTTTACAGGATGACCGGTGATGCAGCCGCGAGGATAAACCTTCCAGTCCTGGTTATAGGATTCAAAGCAGGTCTGGAGGCTGCGGATTTCCGCTTTGGCCTTGGTCACACGAGCCCGAATCTGGGCTTCCAGGAAGTTCGGGAGGGCGATCGAAATCAGGATCAGGATGATCGCGATGACAATCAATAGCTCGATCAGGGTAAATCCACCTCTACCTTTCCTAACGAGATCCGGCAAATGCAGCATGATTGGAAGCCTCCTTGAATTGATATGAATAACTTCTCTCGGCACTGAGCGCACCGCAAGATTGTCGGATGATCAGCTCGGGTTCGATATGACGATGGAGAACGTCAACATCGGAACCTTCGATCAGTTTGATCAGCTTGCGCAGAGCCGAGCTGACCATTTCATCGATCGGGAGCCTCAGGGCGGTGATCATTGGCTCCTCGACTACATTCATCAGGTTATCATCAAAAGTGACCAGTGCAACATCTTCCGGAACCCTTCGGCCGGATTCTTCGAGCGCATACACCGCCCCGCGTGCAAGCGGGTTGGTCCCCACAATAATTCCATCCACCTCTGGAAATTTTTCCAGCAGGTTCCGGGTGGCCCAGTATCCATCTGGAACAGTTCCCACCCCTCCTGTAAACACTTCACCAAGCGGAGTCAAATCCTGGTTTTTGACACATTCTCTGAATCCTTCGCTACGCAAGGAGGTGAGGGACATGGACGCATCGAAAGGCCAGAGGCCGACCACCCGGGTTCGTCCCTGGCTGAGAAGATGGTGCGCCAGGCGGTAGCTCGATTGGCGATTGTCGATTCCGACCGAGCATACATTCTCTCCCTGCGCCAAATGGCCGATCAGCACAACCGGTATTCCACTTCGGGCCAGATCGACAATCTCATGATGCCGATTGGAAGGATGGAAATAAATTAATCCTTCAACCAGGTCCAGGCCAAGATCCATGGGTGTGAATGGGTAATCGGAAGCCTCAATGCGGTGGCGGACAACAATATCCCATTTTCCCCGCAGCTGATCATCCCGTGCGATTTCGTTGATGATGATTCCGATATCATTGCTCCGATGGTACCTTTCGATCTCATTGATAATCGGATTCTGATATTTGTCCGGCAGCGATTGAAATGCATAGTGGCCTTGGTGCCCGTCAACATGCAGGTGGGGATCGATGATGCTCAATCCGATGATATGGGAACGTGCTCCCTTGGTCAGTGATCGAGCCATGCGTGATGGAATATAGCGTAAATCTGCAGCAGCCTGTTTGACTCTGCGAATGGTTTCCTGCGAAATGGGGATCGTGGTCGAACCGCCATTCAAGACCCTGGATGCAAGGCCTTTGCTGACACCCGCTTTTTCGGCAACCGCTTTCAAAGTGGTTCTGACATTTCGGGGTGGAGCAGCTTTGCGGGTCGATCTGGATTCCATGATCCGTTCGCCTGTCTTCAGATTTGTTTCGATAAACCGTTGTATGTAAACCGGTTGTTTATTATGGATGAATTTATCTGATTCTCCGGGGGATGTCCAGACAGAATTTATAAAAAAATCATTCACGCACAGGCTCTGGCCTCAAAGGGGATCAATTCCCTGAGAGGTAAAGTGGCTGATATCAACCGCAGGCTATTGAAATGCACCTGTTTCCAGATAAAATGGAAAGTATGAAACAGTCCGCTGCCTTAACTCCCCAGGTTTTCGATGCTCCCATTCACCCCCTGTCATTGAGGCATCTGGTGGAAAATGCCATCGATGGAATTTTTATCATCGACCGCAACCGGAGGCTGGTTGAATTCAACCATGCCTGTGAGGAGCTGACCGGATACAGCCGTGAGGAAGTCATTGGAAAAAATGTGTTCTGTGCGCGTGCCATCCAGTGCCAGAATGCCTCCGGTGACTCGATGGCAGGCAACCTGTGCCCCAGTCTGTCTGTATTTCATTCTGGCATGAGCCGGCAGTCTGAAAGGATGCGTGCTGTGGCAAAGGATGGATCAATCCGTTGGATCGAAACCCACTATACCCCGATTTATACACCGGATGGCACCTTGGATTATGTGCTGGGAATTATCCGGGATATCACACGCCAGGTCCTGCTCGAAGAAGACCATGCACGTCTCGGCGATGAGCTCGACCATTACCGGCGTGAAATCGAGAGCCGTTATGACTTCAGCAAGCTGATCGGAAACAGCAAGCCGATGCTGGAGGCCCTGGAACTGGCCGGGGAAGTGGCAGCGACAAATACCACTGTCATGATCACTGGAGAAAGCGGAACCGGGAAAGAACTGCTGGCGCGGGCGATCCACTTCAACAGTCCGCGCAAGGGAGGGCCTTTTGTTGCCGTGAACTGCGCGGCTTTTCCAGAGCAGCTGCTCGAGAGCGAACTGTTCGGATATGACCGTGGAGCCTTCACCGGAGCGGACCGAACCAAGCCAGGGCGCTTTGAACTGGCGCAGGGTGGGACTCTGTTTCTCGATGAAATTGCGGAAATGACTCCCACCACCCAGGCAAAAATCCTGAGAGTCATTCAGGAGCGTGAGGTGGAGCACCTGGGTGGAACCCGTCCGATTCGGATCGATGTACGGCTGATCGCTGCGACCAACAGGAACATCGAGGAGATGGTTCGAGAAGGCCTTTTCAGACAGGATCTCTTTTACCGGATCAATGTCTTCCCGATCCGATTGCCTTCTCTGAGGGAGCGCAAGCAGGATGTCCTGCCTCTTGCCGGGCATTTTCTGGAACGGTTTGCGATGGAGACTGGAAAAAAAGTTCCCGGAATCAGCCGGGAAGCGAGGCGGCTGCTGCTCAATCACCCATGGGAAGGAAATGTTCGGGAACTTCAGAATGTGATTGAACGTGCTGTGATCCTCAGCCGGGGCGAGCTGATTACCTCGGCACACCTCTTTTCAGGCCTGGCGGAGGGGAAGGCTTCATTTCCTCCCACAGGACATGATTCCAGCGGTCCTGTTCAATTGCCTGAGGATGGGCTGGATCTCGAGCAGCTCGAGATTTCATTGCTCAGGCAGGCGCTCAAAAAAGCCCGCAACAATAAAACCCAGGCAGCCTCTCTGCTGGGGCTGACCCGTTCGACACTTCGCTACCGGCTGCAGAAGCATGGCCTTGAAGAGGCTGAAACCAACCAGAATGGTTGATATCAGCCACTGCCTCCATTCAGGATTCCAGTGGTCTTGCCACACGAGGCCGTGCTATATCTCGTTGATTATGTATGCTTTATGACATAAAACCGAAGGTATGTCAGGGAGTTTGAAATAGGTGGCGCACAAAATGCATATTATCACGTTACTGATAAAGGAGGTGTCCATTTGAGCCAGGAAGCGGTAGAAGTCCTAGTCGGAAAAATAGTGACCGATGATGAAATTCGTGCACGTTTTTTCAGATCCCCTGAAGAAACCTGCTGCCTGCTCGGTCTTCAGCTGACTCCGGTTGAATTGGAGGCCATCCGGCATGTATCCCAGACCGCAGTGCGACAGCTGGCGGTCAATCTTGATCCGAGATTGATTCGTGCCGCACTTGGAAACAAGGAATCGATGATGGCGCGTGAAATGGACCAGCGTTTCCGATCCATCGGTTCCCGGGAAAATGCACCTTCTCAAGCAGAGCGGCAGAAAGCGCGGCTTGTCGCGCTTGAATCATGAAAGCAGAAAAACAGACTTGAATATCAGAAGCCAAGGAGAGATGCCGATGGGAAACAAAACCGCCAAAGACTCAGTGATCTATATGGATAACCATGCCACGACACCGATCGATCCGCGGGTGCTGGAAGAGATGCTGCCCACCTTCACTGTCACTTTCGGCAATGCAGCCAGCCGGAACCACGCTTATGGCTGGGAGGCGGAGGACCTTGTCGACCAGGCGCGTGACCGCATCGCCAGGCTGCTCAACTGCACCAGCAAGGAAATCATCTTCACCAGCGGTGCCACTGAATCAAACAACCTGGCCATCAAAGGCGTCGCTCAGATGTACCGGGAAAAGGGGAACCATATCATCACTGTGGTGACCGAACACAAGGCGGTTCTCGATCCCTGCAAGAGGCTTGAGTCGGAAGGGTTCGAGGTGACCTGGCTGCCGGTTCGGCGTGATGGGCTGATCGATATGAACCAGCTGGCGGATTCGATCACCGACAAAACCATTCTGGTTTCGATCATGACCGCCAACAATGAAATCGGCGTCATCCAGCCCATCGAACAGATCGGCAGACTGTGCAAGGAGAAAGATGTCCTGTTTCACACAGATGCGACCCAGGCGGTGGGAAAAATCCCGCTGAATGTTGAGGCCATGGGAATCGACCTTCTTTCGGTTTCAGCGCATAAACTCTATGGCCCGAAAGGGGCTGGTGCGCTGTATGTCCGCAGGCGCAAACCCCGTGTGCGGCTGACATGCCAGATGGATGGAGGCGGCCATGAGCGCGGAATGCGCAGTGGGACACTGAATGTTTCCGGCATTGTCGGCCTGGGAAAGGCTTGTGACCTTGCCCGCGAAGAGATGCAGGAAGAAAGCAGCCATCTCAGTGCCTTGCGGGACCGGCTCCAGAGCCGGTTCACCAGCAGCTGGATGAGGTCTATATCAATGGCAGCCTGGAGCATCGCCTGCCCGGCAATCTCAACATCAGCTTCGCTTATGTTGAAGGTGAATCGCTGCTCATGGGAATCCATGATGTGGCTGTGTCTTCAGGTTCGGCCTGCACCTCGGCATCCCTGGAACCTTCTTATGTCCTTCGTGCTCTCGGAGTCGGGGATGAACTGGCGCATTCGTCGATCCGCTTCGGGCTGGGACGGTTCAATACAGAGGAAGAAGTTGACTATGTGGCCGACAAGGTGATCAGTGTCGTGAACCGCCTGCGCGAGATGTCTCCGCTTTATGAAATGGTTCAGGAAGGCATCGATATCACCAAGGTCGAATGGGCGCACCACTGATCAAACTCTCGATTCGGGAACTGGTAAACAAAGCAGACCACTGCTAAAATCTATTCATAGAAGGAGCTGCAAATGGCTTATTCGGACAAAATTATCGATCATTACGAGAACCCTCGCAATGTCGGATCACTGGATAAAACGGATCCCTCGGTCGGGACAGGCATCGTGGGCGCCCCCGAATGCGGCGATGTGATGAAGCTCCAGGTGCGGGTGAACCCGGAAACCGGGGTGATCGAGGATGCCAAATTCAAGACATTCGGGTGCGGATCAGCCATCGCCTCCTCTTCCCTGGCGACCGAAATGCTCAAAGGGATGACAGTGGATGAAGCCCTCAAAATCAAGAACATGCAGATTGTCGAGGAACTCTCCCTTCCTCCCATTAAAATTCACTGTTCGGTGCTGGCGGAAGATGCGATCAAAAGCGCCATTGCGGATTATAAAAAGAAGCAAACCGATCAGTCGGTCGAGGAGCCCATTGCTGCAAGCGCCTGACAGGATTTTTCGGGGATTAACAAGAATATGACCAAGGAGATGATAAAGGCATGAGCATCCACATCAGCGAAACAGCCGCAAATGAAGTTAAACGCCTTATCGAGGCGGAGAAACTCGAGGGTTATCTCCTGCGTGTGGGAGTTCAGGGAGGCGGATGCGCGGGCCTTTCCTATACACTCGGCTTCGATAAGAACGTCAATGAAAATGACATGATCATCGAGGAACATGGCATCAAGGTGGTCTGTGACAACAAGAGCGGACTCTACCTGAGCGGTTCAACGATCGATTACACCCGGGATCTTCTCGGAGGCGGATTTAAATTCGTAAATCCCAATGCGAAATCGACCTGCGGTTGCGGCAGCTCTTTCGCATAAGGATCAGCTGGGCCTGAAACCAGGCGCTTTACCCACTGGATTTATTCCCCTCGGCCCGATCCTCCTGATGAGGTCCGAGGGGATTTTCATTTAAGGACAGGATTATGACAACTGAAACCACCGGGCAGCTGCTCTGCTCATGCTGCGGAGGGGCCAGCTCTCCCCCCCAGCACTTCTGTGCAACCTGCGAACATATTCTTCCCATGCCGGACCGGGTGAGCTATTTCGAGTTCATGGAGCTGCCCATCCAGCTGTCACTGGATGCCAGATTGCTCCAGCAGACTTTCTACCGTCTTTCCCGCCAGTTCCATCCGGATTACTACCAGAACCGTCCCGGCCCCGAACAGAAGGCTGCCCTGGAAAGAAGCGCTGCTCTCAATCGGGCCTATGACACGCTCCAGGACACAGTGAAAAGAGTTGAGTACTACATGAAGCTGGTTGGCTTTGTGTCCAAAGGGAAAAAGAACCAGGTCCCCCCGGACCTGATGATGGAAATCCTCGACCTTCAGGAAAAACTCGATGACCAACAAAGTGCTTCTCCAGAACAGAAACTCGCTCTCGCCCGGGAAATCGGTGCAGCGATTGCCGGCATGAGGGAAAAACTCGAAGAAGCATCCGCGAAACTGGAAGATCTGTGTGTCCAGCACGACCAGGCGGATCTCGCGGACAGAGCCGCATTTCTCCAGCAGCTGCGTGACACCATCGATCGATCCAATTACCTGCGGCGGATCATTCAGAATACCGAATCTGTATCAGGAACCAGTTCATGAGAAATCTTCCCATCTATGGACGGAAAGAAACAGCCACACGCCAGGGGCCGATCATCGGAATCGACCTCGGTACAACGAATTCTCTGGTGGCGTTCTTCAGAGACAACCAGCCTTTTATCATCCCGGACCGGCAGGGGCATCAGCTGACACCCAGTGTGGTATCGATCGATGAGGATGGACATATTCTGGTCGGCCATGAGGCCAGGAACCGCCTGGAAACGCATCCCGAAGATACAGTCTTTTCAATCAAACGCTTCATGGGGCGCGGGGTTCGCGACCTGGCCCAGATGGCTTCTCTGGTCCCTTTCAATTTCAACACCGATGAAAATGATATTGTCCGGATCAACCTGAAGGGCAAGTTTTATTCGGCGCCGGAGCTCTCAGCCAGAATCCTGGCTCACCTGAAGAAGCAGGCCGAGGATTACCTGGGTGAGCCGGTTTCCTCCGCAGTCATTACTGTCCCTGCTTATTTCAATGACAGCCAGCGCCAGGCCACCAAAGATGCCGGGATGCTGGCCGGCCTGGATGTGCGCAGGGTGCTCAATGAACCGACTGCCGCTTCTCTGGCCTATGGCCTCCAGGAGAAACGCGAAGGGCTGGTGGCAGTTTATGATCTGGGTGGGGGAACCTTCGATTTTTCGCTCCTTCGGTTGTATGAAGGAATTTTTCAGGTGCTTGCCACTCATGGCGATACCCACCTCGGGGGTGATGATTTCGATCAGGCTGTCATCCACCAGGTTCTTGCAGAAATGAATCTCCCTGAGGAATCCAGACAGGATCCCGGCCTGCTTCAGGGGCTGCGCCTGGCGTGCGAATCCATGAAAACACAGCTGACAGATGCCGAGCAGGCGGTGCTGGCTTTCCGGCATCCGGCTGGATGTTATGAAAGAATGTGGACTCGCGCCGAATTCGAGGCGCTCATCCAGCCCTTGGTGAACCGCACCCTCGATTCCTGCCGTTCAGCACTGCAGGATGCAGGAGTCGAAGCAGGCGCAGTCGATGAGGTTGTTCTCGTGGGAGGCTCCACCCGGGTTCCACTCGTACGCCAGGAAGTCGAGCGTCTCTTCGGACGAAGCCCTCACTGTGAAAACAATCCGGATGAAGTCGTTGCTCTGGGGGCGGCGGTCCAGGCCAATATCCTTTCCGGCTCTTCCCGGGACATGCTCCTTCTGGATGTCACACCGCTGTCGCTGGGAATTGAAACTTATGGCGGTGTCATTGCCAGAATCATCCCCCGCAATACAACCATCCCGACCAGTGCCACCGAGATGTTCACCACCTATGTCGATGGCCAGACCGGAGTGGACATCCATGTCCTGCAGGGGGAACGCGAGCTGGCTTCTGATTGCCGCAGCCTGGCCCGCTTTCAGCTCAAGGGAATTCCCCCGCTGCCAGCTGGAATGCCTAAAATTGCAGTCACATTCATGCTCGATGCGGATGGCATTCTGCGTGTCGAGGCCCGTGATGAACGCTCCGGGAAAGAGCAGTTCATCGAGGTGCGCCCTTCCTATGGATTGACCGATTCAGAAATCGAGCAGATGCTCAAAGAGTCGTTCGAGCATGGCGGCGAAGATCTCGAGCTGAGGCTCCTGGTCGAGGTTCGGGTCGAAGCGGAGCGAGTGATTCGTGCCGCGGATAGAGCCTTGGTGGATTCGGCGGTGCTCCTCGAAGATGGCGAAGAAGACACCATCCGCTCTGCCATCGACTCACTGAAAGAAGCGCTTCAAGGAGCGGACCGTAATCAGATCCTCGAACGCCAGAAGTGGCTGGATCAGGTCTGTCTGCCCTTCGCCGAACGCCAGATGAATGCAGCAGTCCGCTCCCTGATTCGCGGAAAAGGTGTGGACCAGGCCGAGGCCACCGCGGACAAACTCAGAAAATTATAGAAACATCAGGAATATCATCATGACACACACAACCGATGTGCTGATTGTCGGTGGAGGAGTGATTGGCTGCGCAATCGCCAGGGATCTCTCCATTCGTGGATATAAAACAGTGATTCTCGAACGAGGCGAACCCTGCCGCGAAGCCTCCTGGGCAGCGGCGGGCGCTTTGATTGCACGCGCCTTGAGTGCCGATGAAGGCCCCTTGCTGCCTTTTAAAATCGAGAGCCTGTCGCTCTTTCGCGAGTACTGCCAGGCACTGGCCGAAGATACCGGAATCGACAGCGGCTATCGTGAAACCGGCGGGATTGATTTTTTTCTCACAGAGGAAGAAATCGAGGAGATCGGACAGTTTCTGGAGTGGCAGAAAATCGTCGGTGTTCCAGCGCAGCGCCTGACACCCGGGGAACTGCGTGACCTCGAACCGGATCTTTCTCCCTCGATTCAGGAATCAGTCCTGTTTCCAACTTTTACACAGGTGAGAACCCCCTGGTTCACCCAGGCACTGCTGCGCTCCGCACTCAAACATGGAGCTCAGCTCCAGGCTCACACTGAAGTCCGCGAATTTATCCGTAAAGGGAATCGCATTCTCGGTGTTCGGACCGATTCTGAAACCTGGACAGCCGATCAGGTTATCCTGGCTGCCGGGGCGTGGAGCACATACCTTGCAACCCTGTTTGACCGGCGGGTTCCAGGAGTTCCGGTCAAGGGCCAGATCATCCTGCTCCAGGACCAGGGTTATCCGGTCCGCCATATTGTCCATCATGGGAAAACGTACATCACCCCTCGCGATGATGGCAGGCTGGTTGTCGGATCGACCGAGGAATGGGTGGGCTTTCAGCGCCAGAATACAGTTGAGGGAGTGAATGGCCTGCTGGAGCATGCGTGTGAATTTTATCCCTGCCTGGGGCGTTCGACCCTGGAACGGATTTGGCATGGCTTCCGTCCACTGACCTATGATGGGCTTCCCTTCATCGGAAGGTTCGATGGCCTGGAAGGGTTGGTCTGTGCAACCGGGCACTACCGGAGCGGGATTATTCTGGCTCCGTTGACCGGAAAGGTTGTCGGTGAACTGATGAGTGGTGAGCCGATGTCTTTCGATATCACTCCATTTTCGCCAGACCGTGTCGGTCCCGGCGATGGCCTCGACCTGTGCCCCCGCACCGATCTGCATTGAAAGGGAAATATCGTTCCTGTTGCACCTCCGTCCGTAGATAAACTGAGCGATTCAGGACGATTCATCCCCAGCCCACCGGCAGATTGTGTTGAAAGAGCCTGTTGTAGGGGCGACATTCATGGCGCCCTGAAATTCCCTTGGCGCCCTGAAATTCCCTTGGCGCCAGATAATACCGCCATGCCTCGGCAATATGCTGCCCGCATCGCAATTGAAAAACCCCACGCTCCCCGGCCTGACCTCTTGTGTCATGCAGGGCTGGCCGATATAGTTCCCTTTGTCATTTTACGAGAAAGAGTCGAGGTTGATCATGTCGAGAGTTTGTGTTCTTACAGGAAGAAGGCCGAGAACTGGCTGCAATGTGAGCCATGCCCATAATGTGACCAAACGGACCTTTGGTCCAAACCTGCAGAAAAAACGTGTGGTGATCAATGGCAAGAAGGTTCGTGTCGTGATCAGCGCCCGTGCACTTCGTTCGCTGACCCGCGGAAAGACCAAGAATCTTTCCATTTAGTCAGTTTCTACCAGTTAGGGGGACAGGGCAGCCCACATTTCCTCGGTGAAGGGATAACTGGGCTGCCCTGTTTGTATTCTGGGGGGATGCTGATTCCGAATGCAACTGGCACAACAGGCCTGTTCTCAGGCCTGGGTTTCGGTGATGCGCGCAACAGAACCCTGGAAAGCCTGAATGCCGCCGATCCCCGCTTCAAAGGTGAATGATCGGACGACTGCAAGCCAGCATACCGAAAGGAGCTCCTTCGAATGGACCAGGTCAGAGTTGGCATCATCGGAACCGGATTTGTCGCGGACATTCATGCTGATGCGTTTCAGATGATCGAAGAGGGTGAGGTTGTCGCAGTGGCCTCACCAACCCCTGGCAAAGCCAAAACATTTGCCGAGCGCAAGGGTATCCCCTTCTCCTTCGAGAATTACCAGGACCTCCTGGCAATGGACCTGGTGGATATGGTTACTCTCTGCATTCCAAACTATCTCCATGAACAGGTGGTTCTCGATGCCGCATCAGCAAAGAAAGATATCGTGTGTGAAAAGCCCCTCTGCTTGAACCTCGAGCAGGCAGATCGGATGATTGAAGCCTGCCAAAAAGCGGATGTTCTTCTCATGTATGCCGAAGAGCTGTGTTTTGCCCCCAAATATGTTCGTGCCAAAAAACTGGTGGATGAAGGCGCTGTCGGAAAGCCATTCCTGGTCAAGCAGAGTGAAGAGCACAATGGCCCGCACATGCCCTGGTTCTGGGATGTGGCTCTTTCAGGCGGGGGGGTGGCTGCTGGATATGGGATGCCACTCCATCGAATATGCGCGCTGGGTTTTCGGAAAGCCCGCTGTAAAAAGTGTGACCGCCCATCTCGGCACTTATGTTCATCAGGACAAAACCCAGGGAGAGGATCATTCCTTCTGCATTGTGGAGTATGAGGGTGGTTATGTCGGAATGGCTGAGAACAGCTGGGCCAAAGCAGGTGGTGTTGATGATCGTTGTGAGATTTATGGCTCCAAAGGCTTTACCCGTGCCGACTTGCTGCGGGGGAACTCTCTTCTCACCTACTCCGATGAAGGTTATGGCTATGCAGTCGAAAAAGCTGGCAGCACACGTGGATATACCTTCACCATGTTTGAAGAAATCTGGAACTATGGCTTTCCCCAGGAGATGCGCCACTTCTGCCGGTGTGTCAGGGGATTTGAAAAGCCGATCGAAACAGGTGAGGATGGGCGTGAAGTCATAAAGATCATCTGTGCCGCTTACCAGTCGGCTGGGACCGGGCAAAGGGTTGAGTGGCCTTACGAACCCCCCGCAGTCGAACGGCCGATCGATTTATGGAAGGATATTTCTTCGTGAGCTTTTTGGGATAGTGCCTTCAACCCCGCTTCTTTCTGTCTTCATGCCGGTATTCAATGCTGAGGCCTGGCTCTCCAAGGCTCTTGAAAGCATCCTTTCTCAAACATTCACCGACTTTGAACTCATTGTTGTCGATGATGGTTCCTCGGACAGATCTGTCGAGATTATCCGATCCTTTTCGGATTCACGGCTGCGGCTGATTCAGCAGGACAATCTTGGTTGCTATCCCGCAAGAAACCGTGCCATCCAGGAGGCCAGGGGGGCTTTTCTGGCAAATATGGATGCGGATGACATCAGCCTTCCGGATCGATTCCAGGCCCAGGTGGATTATCTCCGGGAGTATCCTGAAGTCATTCTGGTTGGAACAGCCTCGCTGGGGTGTGACAGAGAGGATGTTGTCAGGCTTCCCCAGCCGATGGCGCTTGAATATGACCCATCCATTGGCATACCCCATGTGCTCACTGCTGGAAGCACCCTTTTTTCCAGTCCGTTCACATGCGCCACAATTCTTTTCCGGAAAGAGCTGGCGAAAAAAATCGGTGGATATGATGAAAGGCTCTGTTTCAGCGCCGATGTGGATTTTGTTATCCGTGCTTCCTTCCATGGAAGAATCGCCTGCCTGCCCATTCCCTTGTATGTCTTCCGCCTGCTGCCCCATGCCATCAGCGGTGCTGGATCTTTGATTCAGCGGGAAATTCTGGCGATTTCTGCCGCAGCCACCCAACGCGCTCTCAAAGGAGAGATCCGCGAATACACCGAATCGGAAATCCAGCGCCTTGCCGAGCTGGCCGAACAGCGCCGCTCTCTTCCCTCTGTCCCGCTGCGTAAGAAAAATGCCTTCTATGAAACCCGTCTGGCGACACTCCTTCGGGTAAATGGTTATCCCCGCGAGGCGCTGCTCCACTCAATACTGGCGATTCTCTCCGCGCCGGAGAACCTGTTCACCGACCGCAAACTCGCATCCAATGTTGTCAAAGGCTTCAGGGATTGGATCCGAAAACAATTTTCAAGGTCATAATCTTTCGTGAACCAAGGCGCAGAGGGATTTCTTTTCCATCCACCTTCATTGGAGCCACTGGTTTTTCTTCAAGGCTGACCAGCTCGACCAACTGAGGCTCTCTAAAGCAGAGCAGGGAACCCTCGATCTCTTCCGGAGATGGATTGTGAATCCGTAAAATAACTCCTTCTCCATCTTCGGATCTTTTGAGGGCACTGACCATCAGCGCTTCCGGCTGGAGCTCAAAAAAAGAATGAGCCTGGGGAAGTGCCCCGGCATGCCGGCTGGTTTGTATCGGCAGCAAGGGGACAGTGCAGGCTTCGACCTCCCGGAATACATCAGCCTGGTTCCAGGAGCCGGAATGCGGGCAGATCCAGTAGCGAAATTCATGGCCTCCCGGGCACTGGGAAAGGATCATCTCCGGATGAGGGTCCCAGCGCTTGCTGACTGTGGTCAGTGACACCTCATACGCCCGCATCAGTGTGAGTGCGATGCATCGATCTTCGTCCTCTATGACCTGGTACTCCCTCAATCCATCATGAATCAGTGTCAATCCTCCCCGTTCGGAATGAACCGAAATGAAACGATGCATCGGGAAAGTTGCATTGACTCCACCGAACCAGGGGCTTTCCGGGCCAAACAGAATCTCCCGTTCGACCACATCGAATGCCGATTCAGCCCAGCAGGTTGATGCATCCAGCCGGGTTGGAAACAGAATCCGGAGGCGGTGGTTATGAGCCTGGTTCTCGAAGGTTGTTTTGACTTCCAGTGAACGGGCGCCTGCACGCAGGGTGAACCAGGAACGGATATGCAGGGGGACCAGTTCATCGCTGCGCTTCGATGAACTTCCCGAACCATCCAGCCTGCGCCAGGGGTCGCCTCCATTCTCATCCAGACGGGCGGGCACTTCCATGCGGTAATCCACACGGTAGCGGGTCAGATAGGGGCCGTCTTCTTCAAGCGAAACATGAACTGGAAATCCGGGGCTGGTGATAACCCTGTCGAGTGCCGGCTCGATATGCATCCAGGCATGTCCCGCCTCTCCACTGTCCTCGAAAACATGCAGGCCATCAAACAGGATGTCATCTTCGAGTGACAGGACCTGAAGGGTTCCATCATTCTGAATGAAGACCTCCAGAAATTCATTGCGCATCCGGTTTAGACCCACGACCTGGCTGCCTCTGGCGAACGATTTCACCGGAACAACCTGGAAGGTGGCATAGCCACCCGCCGGGATCTCCTCGGCCGGGATATGAACAGTGACCCTTTCGGTGCTCATCATAGAGGGAGCATCTCCGGCATGGTTTACCACGGAGTTATGAGGTTTCCTTGCGGCCAGTTGCAGTGGAACAGGCTCATTCTCTCCTGCTCTCTGGAGGGCGAAATTATTGATGTTCAATTCCCGGGGAAGATCGATCACGACTGTGATGATTTCATCGCGCTGCATCAGAGAGGGATTGTAAAGAGTCAGCAGAATGCCTTCCGGGGATCCCGTGGAATTGTCGATCTGTTTCTGGATAGTCTGAAGGGCACGGCTCTCGACACCGAGGGCGATATTGCGGGCCTGGCGGATCCTGTCCGTCACATCCCGCTCGATATCATCCACACCGCTTCCGGCAATGCTGTCGTGCGCATGGGAACGCAGCAGGTTCTTCCAGGCCAGATCCAGGAGTGCCTTCGGATATTCACCACCCAGCAGCCAGGCCAGGGTCGCCAGTGGCTCTGCACGGCGCTGCAGAAGGTATTCGGCCAGGGCATTCATTCGCTTCATCCGGGTGCGGCTCGAGAGGACATCACTGTAGAGATGGAGCCTTCCACCCATCATCTTGGGAATACGCCGCTCGCCCCGGAGCACCTGGAGGTTCTGGACATTCTGCTTGACCTGATCCATCAGATCCGGAAGTGTGCTGTGGATCAGAGTGTCCTCTGGCAGCAGTTTCTTCCCCTCTTCAATGATGCGCACTTCGATCGGATCAGCCACGCTGCTGTCGTGCCCCATCATGAAGGCCAGGCAGTGTGTGGTTGCGACCTGGGTTTCCTTCTCCTTGAGGGCCAGAAGCAGGTCTTTCAATTTCTCAGCGTGACAGGCCCTGGGTGGGTCGAGAAGCAGGTGATGCTCCATGCAGGATTCTTCCCCCGCGGGGTGGAAAAACAGACCCCCGCGCTGCCACTGCCAGGTGCGCTCATCGATCGAGGCTCCGTACACCAACGGGCGGTAAACATGGAAATAGTAATTGTACCGTGCGAATGAACTCATCTGTGATCCCAGAATCCGGGTTCCATCCGCTCCTTCGAAAATAAATTCATTCGCAACATCCTCATGCGAGACACCATGGTAAAAAAGGATGGTGTCGATCCCAAAGCCCGAATAAATCTGGGGCATCTGAGAATTTTGCCCATAAGAGAATGGGGTATGTCCAACCTTCATCACTTTTCCAAAACTCCCCGCCACCTGGTGACCCATGAGCAGGTTCCGAACCAGGGACTCCCCATTGACAATGAACCCCTCGGGACAGGTATACCACGGGCCGACCCAGATCCTCCCCTGTGTGATCTGCCGGGTCAGGCGGTCACGGGCTTCCGGGCGGATTTCGAGATAATCTTCTAGCAGGACTGTCTGGGAATCGAGAAGGAAGGCGCGGTAGGCTGGTTCCTGTTCGAGGATTTCCAGCAGATTGTCCAGAAAATCCACCAGCATCATACGGGTGGCCTGAAAATTACTCAGCCACTCCCGATCCCAGTGGGTATTGGATATCACATGAATTTCATAGCTCTTGGACATGCCCGGATCTCCTCACAAAATTGACATGCAATGAAAGGTCAATGATCTGCCGGGCGGGCGGGATTGCCAAGTGGTTCAGCGGAATGTATTCAGCACAAATCCTAAACTTCGGCGCAGATTTTCCTCGAGTGACCGGGTCACCTGGGTTTGGGGATCATACGCAAGTTCCACAGTGTAGTAGCCCTGGTAATCGATTCTTTCCAGGATCGCCTGAATCTTCTGGTAGTCGAGATCCCCCGGGCCGAAATCTTCCATCCAGATTCCATCTTTCGAGTTCCTCAGATGCAAGTCCACCACACGCTTTCCGGCAGATTCAAGCAGGCGGCAGGGATCCTGTTTTCCACGAAGCACCCAATGGGTATCCAGGCAGAAAAAAACCTTTGCCGGGTCGGTATGTTCGAGGATGTGATACCACTCGCGTGCACCATCCTGCATTTCAACATCATGCTGATGGACCGCCAGTTGAAGCCCGAGCTTCGAAAGCTCTGTTCCCAACCGATTGAGGTTCTGTGCCTGGATCGCCAGTTCTTCGTCAGTCTTCTTTCGTCCGATCGGATCCGGGTTGTGAACGATGATCTTCAAACCATGCCGGCTGGCTATGCGAGCCTGTGAGAGGATTGTGTGGATGGCCTGGTCTCCTGCTTCCCGGGTATGCATTCCCCCGCCGGCATAAGCACAAGGCATGGACAGCTGGTGAGCTGCCAGATATCCATCCAGTTTAACCGCCAATTCTTCAGATTCAAAATAACTCAGCCACCCCTGAACCAGCTGATATCCGGCATCATGCGCCACCTTGAGGTATCCATTAAGTGGCTCACCTGCCTTCACTGCATCTCCGCCGAAAATGTAAAGCTGAGCAGCGATTTTCGATTCCGGGATGGTCATGGCAGCGCCCTCATTCGATAAAAAAATGACAGAGTGAAAAAAATCAACAGGCATTCAATGATTCGATTTGTGAATGAAAACCGGCCTGGAAGTGTCGGATGATCCGCATGGTCCATCTGGCTTGATTGGAACACCTCA
>LMZT01000130.1 GCA_001567115.1 Candidatus Hinthialibacteria bacterium OLB16
TTGTTTACAACCCGTGGCGGGCAGAGTTTCTCCTTTCTGATTTTCGCGACCCTGCTGGCCTTCATCTATGGTGCAGCCCATGCACTCGAGCCGGGGCATGGAAAAACGATTGTGGCAGCCTATCTGGTCGGTTCGCATGGAACTGTATTCCATGCCCTGCTGCTGGCGGTGATTGTCACTTTCACCCACACCTTCTCGGTTTACATCCTGGGGATCCTGGCTCTGGCCAATCTGGACCGGGTTCAGGGGGTCTATCTCCCCTGGCTCGAATGCGGCTCCTGGGCATTGATCATCGGGATGGGCCTGATGCTTTTTCTTCGCTATTACCGCTTTTACATCCTCGGGCAGCTGGCTGATCCGGACTTTCATACCCATGGTCTCGGCCGGGGACATTCCCATATCAGGCACCCTCACACCCATGAAACCGCTCCGGAGCATTCCCACGAGCATCCTCATGACCATCACCACCATGATCATGGCCCTCATTCGCATCCCAATGATCACGATCATGATCACAGCCACCATGAACAGCATCCTCATTCCCACACCGGGGATCACCACCACCACACCCATTCGACTGAAGCCCCGCAGGTTCGATTCTGGAATCTGCTGACCCTTGGTCTGACAGGTGGAATTGTTCCCTGCCCCGGAGCCTTGTTTGTAATGATGATGGCTTTGACCAGCGGACGGGCTGCAGTGGGGCTTTACCTGATCACGGTGTTCAGCATCGGCCTGGCGGGCGCGCTGATGATCATCGGAGTGACCATGGTGAAATCACGGGGCTTGTTTAACCGGTTTTCACCCAACAGCCGCTTTGTCCAGCTCATTCCGGTGCTGTCCAGCCTGGTGATTCTGCTGGTGGGATGCATCTTCTTCATCAATGGGCTGATGAAACATGGAATCCTTCAGGTGCATCTCTACGGAAACTGATAACAGGCACAGCCCACACCTTTCGGCAGGCCTGCTGGCCGAATCCCGGATCAAGTTTTACGACTGAAAGACCAGCAGAGTCTGCCCTCCCGGAAAAAAGGAAGGGATCGAGCCTCGCAGGGACAGGCCGAGTTTTTCAAGCACCTCATTTTTCGGGTCCTCCGGGGTGGAATAGGAGCGGGTTCCTGCGGGGATGTCGATTGTCGGCAGCAAATGCATGGGCTTCTGCACGCCAGTTCGGGTGGACAAACAGGTCAAAGCACAGCGGGTGCGGCCCCAGTTGGGATCCCACATCAGGCTGATCCATCCGGCAGCATTTCCCCCGGAGGTTTCGAGAATCCAGGCCTGCCCGCGATAATCGGCATCCAGCCCCCAGAGCTGCCGGCGGTTGAAGATGAAAGGCCCTTCGACACTGCCCTGGCCATAAATCCGGATGCCGGCTGCACGAATCAGCACCGGGTCTTCCAGGAGGAACAACAGGTTGGCAGTGGGCCAGTGACGCCATTGCAAGGGAGCGATCTGGACTGTTGGCGCCTGATAGATCTCCTCCCAGAAACCAGGATTTTCTGATTTCAGCATCGCACCGGGCGCACCTGGCACCCCCTCATACCCATGCTTCAGGTATATCTGGTATGGCATGGACTGGTAGCCAGTGTTCAGTGCCATCAAATGGCCGGTGCGCCGAGCGAAATCCTGCTCCTGGAACCGCAGGAGGTGATTGGCCAGACCGAGCTGCCGCCAGTCAGGGTGTGTGTACACATGACCGAGAATGCCGATTCCCTGAAATTCCCAGGTGCAGATATTGCCGATGCAGACACCCTCATGAAATGCCAGGTGAAAACGCCATTCCAGGCCTTCGATGATGCCTTCATGGCTGTTCATCAAAAAATCATCGAAATGGCTGGAATAGGGGGATGGTTTGTGATGCAGGAGGTGGTGGATCTGAGGAATCAGATCCGATGGGGGATCCTGGATGAGACGAAGGGTTATTTCCCTTCCGTCCCGCAAACGGGCGGTTGTGCTGGTCATGCTCGCTGCATCCTCCTTGCCAGGGAGACATCATCCTGCAATCTGCTGGAATCGAACAGGTGCACACGAATCTGGGCGGTGGAGGCATGGTTCTCGCAGCCGGAAAGGGGATGCCATTTTAAGCCCCTTCCAATTTCCTTCGAAACCAGTTGAACCCATTCACTGCGCTGGAATGGGATTCAGAATGCCGATAATCTGAATGGTGTGCCCGGGAATACCGTCAAAACCCTTTATGTTTAGACCTTCACCACGAGCCAGCAGGCACTTTCGGATCCTGGCAGGGCTACTGCTGCTGGCATTGGCCGGTCTCAGCCTCGACTGGCTGCCAGCTGCTCGGGATCCATTCGAACTGGGCGCGTGAAGGGATTGTCCTGGGAATGCGCGACCAGGCGAAATCCAACCAGCTGTCACGTGAAAGTCTGGAGGTTTTGTATAGGGAGAATCTTCTCGATACATACCATCGGCACCCCGAGGAGGCCTTCAAACTCCTTCTCGAAACGATCCTTCACAACCCAGGCAATCAGGAAAACCCGAAACTTCTCTATACCGCGGCTGAATTCGCCAATGTCCTGGGGGAACGAAAAGCTCCTTTCTGGAACCGGCGTCCGTTCATCAAACGAAGGGGGCATAAAGCGGATCCACATCCCAGGACCCCCGCCACCATCGAAGATCTTTCTCCCAATACCCAGGAAGTGCTTTCCTATTATGGCCTTTCGACTTATCTCTCCCATGCTTATCTCTCGGTGGTCTCAAAGAATCTGAACAGGGAAGCCTTCAATCCTCATTTCCGAATGGCCTGCGAGCTGTACAACTATTCTCTCGAACAGAACCTCCGGTTCACGCTCAACAAGATTCCTTTTCATCCAAGGTCTTTCTACCGCCTGGATGACCCGCGTGGCGCAATCCCTTCCCGTTTCAAACTGGTCGGATTTGACTGGAAGGAAGAGGATATCCACGAGATTCTGCCCAGTGTCGACTACGAACCGCGTGAGGTGAAATATTCCTCCCGCCGCCAGGGGCTGGGAGTCCCGATGATCGCCATCCGTTACAATGATCCGGAGCATGGCGATGATATCTACCCTCCGATTTGCGCCTTTCCAGCGACTGCCTTGTACATTCCCCAGGAGAAATACAACCTCGAAGCGACCGAATCACGGGATGTTTTTCATCTGGTCAATCCCTGGTCGCAGGAAGCTCTGAAGGTTGGAGAAAGTGAGATTCCCATCGAGGCGGATTTGACCACTCCGCTCAACTACATGTTGACCCGCACCGGCTTTGAATATGATTACTGGGCGGGATTCGCGCGAAAGATGCCTCGATCCGCGGCACCACCTTCCTCATTCAGCCTCATCATCCGGGCCGGATTCCGGTGATTCTGTGCCATGGCCTGCTGTCAAATGCCCAGCCCTGGGAAGCCCTGGTCAATGGCTGATGGATGATACCTGGATTCGCAGGCATTATGAGTTCTGGTTCATGCAGTACCCGACTGGAAGGGGACTGCTGGACAATGCCGCCGACCTGCGCCGTTCCCTGTACCGCCTCTTTCGAAAGCTCGATCCGGACAGAGACTCCCGTTCCCTGCGCCACATGGTGATGGTCGGGCACAGCATGGGGGGATTGATGGCACGCCTGCTCACCCAGGACAGCGGCAATGCCTTCTGGAATCTGGCCTGGAGTGCTCCGATCGACCGCCTGGATCTGACAGCTGAGGAGAAGTCGATCCTGGAAGGCTCTTTGTTCTTCAAAGCAGTCCCTTTCATCGACCGTGTGATTTTCCTGGGAACCCCTCATGCCGGCACTCCGGCTGCTCAAACAACCCTCGGGTGGATCGCCGGAAAGTTTATTAACATTCCCAGCCCGAAGCTTTTGTTTGCCAAGTCGGTTCAGAATAAAAACCGTGAGTTCACGCGTTTCGATACCAATCAGGAATCGACCAAGAGTGTCAACCAGCTGCGACCGGATTCACCGCTGATTCAGACCATGAACAAGCTCCCGCGCCCGCCGAAAACTCATTACCACAACATCATTGGCAACCTCTATGAGGGGAGTGATGAGCCTGGAGATGGGTATGTGCCTGTGGCAAGCGCCAGATTTCCCTGGGCTGAATCAGAAATTGTGGTCCCCGCAGGACATACCGATATCCAAGGGCACCCCCTGGCGATCAAAGAAATCAACCGGATACTCCGGGAACATTATGCGGCCATTTCAGGCGAACTCGGCTCCGCAACCGAGGCCATCGAAGCATCTCCCGAGATCATTCGACCCGAAACCGAATCTGATCGCCTGAACCACCGGGAACCACTGCCATGAGGATGTGCTCCCCGCGAACAAGCTCAAAGGGAGTCCGGTAAGGCGGCCCGGTCTGAGCGTATTCCATGCCATCGAGAAACCAGGTGACCGTCTCCAGGCTCCCATCCACTCGCGCCTCGAGACGGATGACCTGCGGTTCAGACCGTCGATGGTCAAGCAGAAAACAGTCCCCTTCGAGTGGATAAAGGATCCGGACCGTGCCTGGGGATGGAGAACCGGAGTTGGATATTCCGGAAGCCTCTCCGATCCGGATCGGGGATGAGGAAATCCCTGAGGGTGTTGAGGGTGCAGGAATGGGAGCAGGGGAGGAAGGCGCCGGCAGGTTTGGCGAGGTGACTTCGGGGTGGGCTGGAGATGATGGATCCGGCCCTTCCATTTCATTGGCCAGCAGAAGGCCAGGGTTTCCCTGCAGCCGATAGGGTGTGGTCTGCCCCCGGGCAATGCGGTCATACAACCAGCCGGCATAGGTGGGATTCAGTTCGTGGTAGAGCGTATCCCGGGTGTGGAAGGTGCAGCTGCGCAGGGGTGTCGATTCGACCGGGAACCACTCCTTGCGCTGGAGTGGACAGTAGGGGGTGGGAAGCATTCCCGAATGGCTGCACACGGCGATCTGGCATACACCACTGGGTGGTTCGAAAGGTTCAGGCTGCGATTTTTTGGGATAGATGGCCTGGAAAATCTCAGAAAATAACGGGCCTGCACCCAAAGCTCCGCCCAGCTCCTCCATCGGCGAACCATCGAAATTACCCGCCCAGACACCCACTGTGTAGTCCGGAGTGTATCCGATAATCCAGCAGTCCCGATAATGGGTGCTGGTGCCTGTTTTGAATGCAATCCGATAGGGGAAGTTCAGGTCCGCAATCCCGCCGAAAGTGAGTGAGCGAGCACCGGGATCGGAAAGGATATCGGTGATAATGAAGCTGGTCTCCGGCTGGAGGATTTCGATTCCCGGATCCACCGGCTCTTCCCGGAGAAAGCGAAGAGGGCGCCATTTTCCACCGGAGGCCAGCATGGCATAGGCAGCCACCAGGTTCTCCAGGGTGACTTCCGGATTCCCGATCGCCAGCCCCAGGCCGAAAAACTCCGGACCCTTATCGGTATGATCCAGCAGATGAATCGATTTCAAAAGAGAATAAAAAGGCTTGACGCCGGTGAGATCGATCATCCGTATCGCCGACAGATTGAGGGAATTGCCGAGTGCCTGGCGGATGGTAATCGGGCCATATTCGCGTTGATCGAAATTGCGGGGGTAATATTCCCCCTGGGGGGCGCGGTAGTGGCGGCGGGTATCCTCCAGGAGGGTCGCTGCCGAATACCCGGCATCGAGCGCCATGGCATACAGAAATGGTTTCAATGCGGAACCGGGGGAGCGCAGTGCAGTCAGGCCATTGTTGTTAGCCAAGGTTTTTTCGGAGTACTCGATCGACCCCACATAAGCCAGCACTGCCATGTTGCGATTGCTCACCACCATGGCTGCCGCTTGAGTGGCGCCATGGGACATCAGGTCCATCTGGTGTGACCGCAGAACCGATTCCACCTTCTCCTGGAGCGCCATGGCCAGGGTGGTCCGGATTTTCTGTTCGCCTGCGGATTCAGGCCTTTTTTTCGAGATCGCATGGACCAGGTGAGGGGCTTTCGTGTCAAATCGGATGGGCCGGACAGCCACAGGTTTTTCGAGTGCCTGCGCGAGGTTCAGGCTGGATAAATCACCCATTTCGTTCATCCGCTGAAGGACCCAGTTCCGCCGTGCCAGAAGGCGATCCTGCGGCTGGCGGTAGGGGTTCAGTCTCCCGGGCGCTTTTGGAAGAGCAGCCAGCATCGCGATTTCCTGATCCTCGAGCTGAACCAGGCTTTTTCCAAAGTAGCATTGAGCCGCAAGCCGCACCCCGACAAGGTTGTTTCCCATCGGGATCCGGTTCAGGTACTGCTCGAGAATCTGCTCCTTGCTGAGGAGCCACTCCGCTTTTATCGCACGAATTATCTCGCACACCTTGCCCAGGTAAGTCCGAGGACGGGGATAGGCCGAACGCACCAGCTGCTGGGTCAGGGTCGAGGCTCCGGACACCACCCGCCCCTCTCGCAGGTTGCTCCAGGCAGCACGAAGAATGGCGATGGGATCGAACCCCGGATGGTAATAAAAAACGTTGATCCTCGGCATCGATGAAAGCCTGGCGGACTTTCGGAGGGATCTCCTCGAGAGGCGCCCACAGACGGCGCTCTCCTCTTGCATCCGGGAGAAAACCGAGCCGCTCACCCTGGCGGTCTTCAACAATGATATTCCCGGGTGTCCGCAGCGCTTCTTCCGAAAAATCAAGCCGGTAAAAAAGGACTCCGGTGACAATCAGGCCAGCCAGGCCCAGCAGGGCGGATCCTCGACGGGCAAACCATAAAAATCTTTTACAGAACATGGCTTGTATGATTCTATCCTGGCGGCCGGGCCTGTGCATCAGGAAGGGCATAAATGTCACGCAGGTTCCGATACCTCTCATCCAGGTCAAGCCCATACCCGATCAGCCACCGGTCCGGAACTGTAAAACCTGTGAAATCCGGTTGTATCCCCATCTTTTCACCCAATCCCTTCTTGGCAAGGAGAAAACACCAATGGACTCTGGCGGGTTGCCGGCTCTGAAAATAACGGGTGAGCGCCTGGTGTGTCTGGCCTCGGTCGAGCACATCATCCAGCACAAGCACAATCCGGTTCTTGAGGCTGTAATTTCCAACCTCCAGGATCTCCGAATCGCCTTGAGGACTGGTCCCTGATGGATAAGTTCGCACTCGAATCCATTCCAGCGGTGGATCCCTCTGGAGCGCCCGGGCCAGATCAGAGGCAAAGTGAACCGAGCCTTTGAGGATCCCGACCAGAAGGAATTCCTGCCCCTGGAAGAATGAGCCGATCTCCTCTGCCAGGGTGTGGATCCGAGCCTGTATGGCCGCTTCATCGAGCAGGCGAACCGCACCATCAGGGGGATGATTCTCTGGAGGGGATGGATGGACAGGCTGTGGCATCAGGAAGGCATGATCCTTATCTTCACCAGTTGCTGGCAATGTGAACAGTTTGGAAAAAAAAGGGTTTCCATTCAAGAAGCCTGTGGATTTCAGCAACAGTAAAACCTTGCCGGGAAGCGTAATCTTGACACTTGGCAGGCCTAATTTAGAATCTCAGACACTATGACCCAGGGGGGAGTGGTTGATCCCGTTTGGTTTTCCCCTCGGAAAGGTTGGTTTCAGAAGTTCCTCCATGAATCCGCCACAGACTGCTTCCGGACTCTTGAAGAAGCCGATTATGACGCACAAAAAAAGACCTCGGTGAAATCGCCCGGTCGGTTCAAACCGAACTGGACCAGGTGCGAACTTTGATCGCCGAACGGGTTTTCATGGAAGAAAGCTTCGGTGAACTTCTGGTGGCGACCGGAGAGAAGCTGGTGTGGGAAAAAATCACCCTGCCGAGCTGGCTGGAAAGCGTGGTATACAAGGACACTTATTCAACCGAATCCAGAAGCCAGCTGATGGCGCGCCACCTGGCCAGCCAGGGAGGCAAGTTGTTTCGTGCGACTTTGATCCTGCTGACTACCCAGGCCCTCAATCCCCGCGAAAACCGTTCACCCCGCCTGGCGACCGCCATGGAGCTGATTCACCTGGCAACCCTGCTGCATGATGATGTCATCGATCGCGCCGAGGTTCGCCGGGGTTCCCCTTCGCTCCCTTCGATTTTCGATAATTCTCCGACAGTCCTGATGGGAGACCACCTCTTCGCCCGGGCTTTTGAGCTGATTGCGGAATGCGGTCTGATGAGCATCATTTCATCCTCCTGCCGTGCCACCTCGGCGATGTGCCGGGGAGAAATTGAACAGCTGCACTGGATCGGCAGGCTGGATGTCAATGAGGAAACCTATTTCCGGCTCATCGAGATGAAAACCGCAGCATTGATGGGATCCTGCACTGAATCGGCAGCCCTGTTATGCGGCCAGGAAGCCTGCCAGGGAGACTGGTACCGTTTCGGGCTTAATCTGGGTCTGCTGTTCCAGATGACAGATGATCTTCTCGATCTGACCGGGGATGCGAATATCTTCGGCAAACAAACCGGCAGTGATTTTACCGCGGGGAAATACACCCTGCCTCTGATCCTGCTGCGGAATCGGCTGGGCAGCCCCGAAGCCCTGCAGAAACTGTTCGACTCCCCACAGGCAATGGCCGAGATTCAGATGGCGCTCCAGCAGCATGGAGTTCTCAACGAGGTTCGTGACCATCTCAATGACCTGGTTGAATCCTGCCGCACGCTTCTGGCGCATCTGGGAGATCAGCTGGGCATGCGGGAATCGCTTGTTCCCCTCGAAGAACTGGTCGAGTTCGTTGTCTCGCGAGACCGCTGATCCCTTCAGTGCCTTCAGGCTCCCTGTTCCCCCAGGCTCACAATCAACCTGTTGAGATGATCGATGATGGCATCACGGAAATCACCGGGTTGAAGAACGACCGCATCCGGCCCGAACTGCAGGACAAAAGATCGGAAATAGGGAAATCCGGCCACGGGGTATTTCAGGAGGATGCTGTCATCGTTCTGATTGTCGATCAGGTTATCGGGCAGCAACTCCCGGATATAACGGGCTGATGGGGCAGCGAAACGGGTTTCTGTGTGCGTCAGTTTTCCATCCTCGAAAAGGAACAGCATCTGAGCTCCTTCGATACCGGGAAGCTGGGATGGTTCGAAGCCTTCGGGCTGAACCTGGCAGGCCCGGATGCGGTCGATCCGGAAGGATCTCCAGCCTCCATTACCTTCTTCAGCCGATGGATCATAAGCCCTGAGATAGAACATCCCCTCACGGAAATAGAGGCGGAATGGGAACACAACCCTGTCGCCGGTCACTCCCTGGTGCTGGGAGAAATAAGAAATCCTCAGTTTTCTCCTGGCCTGAATGGCATCAGCGCAATGCTGTATCCACTCTTTTTTCGGATAGTCATCACAGAAGTGGACCGGGATATCATCAATCTGGATCGGCTGGTTCTGAAGGAAACCTCTGAATTTGGCCACAATGGACCGGCATACGGTCTGGTCGAGAATCGACAGCCCGGAAAGGTAGTCGAGAGCCAGGCTGATCGAATAGGCTTCGAGAGTTGAAATGCAGACCGGCAAGGCCAGGCGCAGGTCGTAGTATAATTTGATGGTATCGCCTTCGATTTCAAAATCGAAGTAATCGTCAGATCCAAAAGGGGGGATTTTAACTTCCCGCAGAAGGTCGATGTACTTGATGATATCCTGCCGGGAAAAGCCCTCCCGATTGAGCTCGGAAAAAGTGACTCCATTTTCACGGTTGGCCAGCCGAATCAAATTGAGAACTGTCAGGAAATTACTTTCAGGCAACTGCACTCGTGCTGTTCTCCTTGTAATTATCAAGTGTTTTCCGGACCAGTGTGCGATACCGGCTGACAAACTCCTCCGGCTGTTTCGGAATCATTCCTGAGCCAAAAGGAAGCATCCATCGGATCAGAGGATCGAAGTCGCGAACTTCGAGCTTCCACAGCCAGGCATCCCGGTCTGTTTCACTGACCTGGCCATGGTCCCTGCAGAAACCTTCCACCCGCCAGAAATCATCCCCGGATATCTCGATCGTTGCCTCGACAGGAGAATTTTCATAAAGGAAATTCCATGGAGGGACAGAAGAGTAATCTTTCATCCTGAAGTTATCGGGGATGGCATAAGAGCCTTGGGCAAGGGATTTCACTCCTTTCGGGTCGATGCGGCTGACACGAAAAACCCGCACTGCATCCTTGTCGCAATCCCTGCCGACCATATACCACAGCCCTTTGCGTGTAAAAAATCCATACGGCTCGACACGTCTCTGGCTGACCTGGTTGGAATGAAAAGACTGATACCTGAAAGAGACAGTTTTATGGTCGGTTCCACATTTGAGGAGCTGATCGAGCAGATCGGGATCCTGTTGCGGCTGGGCAGGCTCCGGTGAGTGGGAGATCACATCCCCCAGGAGAGATTGCCCGGAAAGGCCGCTCCCCCTGGCGGACAGTTTCTGCAGAGCGAGAGCAATATGGGTGCGCAGGGGGAAATCTTCCTTCTGGGCAATATAGTGCCCCATCAGGCGGAGGGTTGCGTCCTCTTCATCGGTCAGGTTGAGGTTGCGCAGAACATACCTGCGGGGGAGGATATGATAGGTGTAGGCATTGACTTCCTCCTGCTGGCCCTCAGCGAACTGTGTGGTTTCATTCATTTCCAGGGGGATTCCGAATTCGCGGATGGTCTCCTTAAGCCTTTCGAAGGCTCGGCGATTGGCATCGGAAAGCTGCTCGACATCCGGTTCGACCATCCCGATCCCTTTCATCAGGTCGATTGCTCGCACTCCTTCGACTGGATTGTCCAGGAGGTAAGCGATCGCTTTGAGCACCTTCACCATGGAGTCTCTATTCAGATTTCTCACAGCCCATCAGCCTTTCGGATCAATCAGTTTGAGGATAGAAATTCAGCCAAAGTTTCCTGGAAAACCCCGGGTAAAAACGATAATCCAGGCACCCAGGGAACTTCCTCTCTCTGAAAACCTGCCGGCATGGTTCTTCCCCCTGTCCTATGCGCCTGAATCCTTGCCAAGGTCCCTGACCGATCCAATTTCCACCCCCGGAAGGAGATCCGCTGATTCCTCCCCAACTGGAATCATACCAGACTGGTCTGACAAAGTTCTATCGGGCACCAATAAGTCCGGGATAAATGATTTCATAATAATCGGCGTATACAGAGTAAAGTTTTTTCATTATTTTCAAAAATAAGTGAGTCACAAGCTGATGCTTTCATCAGGTCCCGGTCATTCCATTTTGGGGAATAACCGTTTAACCTTCTCGTGCGAGGCAGCTGTTTCCGCTGTTATCGATAACTGGATAAGGAGTTTGGCAATGGCACAGGCGAGTGACCGCTGGGAAGATAACGCTGAAGGTCCATATTATATCGATAAATCGTGTTCGATGTGCAACCTTTGTACAGAAATTGCCCCGGATAATATTAGAGAAGCACCTGAAGGAGATCACTGCTACATTTCCAGACAACCCGAGGCAGGAGACGAAACAACCAATCTGCAGGATGCAATTGACCAGTGCCCCTGTGAGGCGATTGGAAAAGAGGAGTGAAACAGTTGCAGACAAATCGACAGGATGAGAAACGGTTTATATGGCCAAGACCCTGACCGAGGATCCTCACTCCAGCAAAAGAGCGATCCTGCCCCGCACTCGTGTGACTATGGCGGATGTGGCGCGTGCCGCTGATGTCAGCAAAGCCCTGGTTTCACGGGTTCTGAACAAAGTCGAATCCCAGATTCCGATTCCTCAGGAAACCATCCGCCGCATCGAAAGAATCGCCGCTGAGCTGAATTATGTTCCCTCACGCTCTGCGCGCTCCCTGAAACGGGGAAACCGCCTGAACCTGATTGGTGTCAGCATACGGACCGGCATTCCTCCCGGAATCCATCAGACCGAAGAGGAAATGCTGCCATCCAAACCCCTTCCGGAGGAGTACCGGCATACTCCAGTCCATGATGTCATGGCGTATGAACGCAGTTTTTCAATCGGCCTGATTATCGATGCCTTATGGCAGAACAGTAATCCCACTGTCTGGGATCTGGTCATTCAGCATCGTCCGGAAACCTCCGAAGGCCCCTTGAGGGGGACTGACCTCGGGCTGGATCTGGTGGATGGGCTGCTCTATATGCAGCCCACACTCCAGCACAGGGAATACCTGAATTTTGTGAGGTCAGGATATCCGATTGTGGTGATTGGCCATATTTCAGGCATCGAAGAAGATGTGTGTGCGGTTGGCATCGACAATCCGAAAGCCGCTGCTCTTCTGGTGGATCATCTCTACCGGCTGAATCGCCGCAAAATGGTGGCTCTCTGGCCGTATGGGGAGTATGTCGGCCTGACCATCGGGCGGAACAGGGGGTTCAATAACCGCTTATCCGCTTATGGGCTTGAACCCCTGGGGGTCAGTTTTATCGGCAGCGACCTCAGCCCGGCCCGGGGATACTGGATGACTCTGAGAATGCTCGATCAGCACCCGGATCTGGATGCCATGGTGGTCGGGACCGATGATATCGCACGTGGCGCTATTTATGCTCTGCAGGAGCGTGGCAGACGAATCCCGGAAGATGTCTCGGTGGTCACGTTCGATGACAAACCGATCACGATTATCGAACCGCCCCTGATCACGGCCCTGCGCATCCCGTTCCCGGAGATCACACGCCAGGCGGTCAAGCTGTTGATGGACCTGATCCAGGGCAAGGTTCATGAACCGGTTCATATTGAGATCGAACCGGAGCTGGTTGTTCGCCAGTCCTGCGGTGCCGCCATGTTGAGCGGCATGTAAAATAACTCCAGGTCCCTGCTTTCCCGTCACGCTCGAAAGTAGGATAATTTTCCTTCATGAAAAGAAAGATCGCAATTCTTGGTTCTACCGGTTCGATCGGGACACAGACCCTGGAGGTGATCCGGGATCATTCGGATATCTTCGAGGTCATCGGCCTGGCGGCCTGCCGTAATGCTGAGCTGCTCCAGTTCCAGGCGCAGGCATTCCACCCACAGATACTCGCCCTGGACCGCCCGGAGAGGCTCAATGGCAGCCTGCCCGGCTGCCGTATTGCTTCACCCGGTGTTGAAGGCCTGGTCGAGGTAGCCGCCCATCCGGAGGTGGACACAGTCGTGATTGCCACAGTGGGGGCTGCCGGGCTGATACCGACCCTCGCTGCCCTGCGTGCCGGAAAAAACATCGCTCTGGCAAATAAAGAGGTGCTGGTCATGGGAGGGGATATCCTCATGGCTGAAGCACGCCGCCTGTCCCGCCCGATCATTCCCATCGATTCGGAACACAGCGCAATCCTGCAGTGCCTTCAGGGTGAGGATTACAACCGGATTCGAAGGATTGTCATTACCGCATCCGGAGGCCCCTTCCGCAACTGGTCCTTTGAGCAGATTCAGGCGGCGACTGTATCGGATGCTCTCAACCACCCCACCTGGTCGATGGGGCGCAAGATCACCATCGATTCAGCGACTTTGATGAACAAGGGGCTGGAGGTGATCGAAGCCCATCACCTATTCGATCTTCCAGTCGAAAAAATCGATGTTGTCATCCATCCCCAGTCGATCATTCATTCGATGGTCGAGTTCACCGATGGAGCCGTGATGGCGCAGATGGGGCTGCCGGACATGAGGATCCCGATCCAGTTCGCCCTGGCTTTTCCGGAACGGCTGCCGAGGAATGATCCCCCGCTCGATCTGCCATCTCTGGGGCAATTGACTTTCGAGCCTCCCGATATGGAGCGCTTCCCCTGCCTTAGGATTGCACGGGAGGCATGCCGTTGCGGTGGCGGGTATCCGGCGGTGCTGTCCGTGGCCAATGAGGAAGCGGTCGCCGCTTTTCTGGCGGGCTGCATTTCTTTCGGACAGATCAGTGAAATCATCCAATCGGAAATGGATAGTTTTTCCAATCCATCACGGCTCGACTTTGAAGCCATACTGGCCATCGAATCACAGACCCGTGAATCCATCCGTAAACGTTTCGGGCTGGCTGGACAGGCGCTTCGCCCATAAAGTGATCACCATTTTCGCCTGCAGCTGTCCAGCGCGATGATGAGCCAGGCAACCTCCGCTGGAGCAGGAGCTGATTGAGTGCGGATCTTCGTCTTTGTTCCACAAATCCCTTATCCCGCAAAGAGCGGCGGCAGAATCGTGACCTGCCCGCTGGTCGAGGAACTGAGCAGGCTCCATGAGGTTCACCTCTTCACTCTCACTCATGGTGAAGCTGAGGAAAAAGCGGGGATCGACCATTTCTCGAACCTGTGCGCGGGTGTTTACACCGCTCCGGGAACCAGCCGGATCGATATCCCGGTTTTGGGCAGGTCTTTCTTCTCCAGGTACCCTTACAAGGTCCACCGCTTTACCAGCCGGGAACTGGCCCAGAAGGCGGCACGGGCTGCTGAAAAGCATCCTCCCGATGTGATCCATTGCCAGAATTTCTATATGGCGCTGTATGCACGGGACCTCGCGGCACGCTGCAAGGTCCTTTATCAGGAGAACTTTGAAACACTGCTGCTGGAACGCTGGTGTGCCAATGCAGCCAACCCCATCCTGCGCCGGATGATCCAGATCGAGGCACGGCGGACTCGCAACTTCGAAATGGAATGTCCGGTGTGGTTTGACTGGCTGGCCACCATTTCCGGCGCCGATGAGATGCACTATCGCCAGGCAGCCGAGATGTTCCCGGGGACACGTGACCTGATCCATTCACGGATTGTCACAGTCCGCCCCGGCATCGATTTGTCTTACTACACCACCCGGCAGGAACAGAGCCTCTCGAATCCCTTTCCGCCACGGGCCATGAAGAACCTGGTTTTCACCGGCATGTTCGGATATGAAGCCAATGTCGATGGGGCAGTCTGGATGGTGAAGGAAATCATGCCCCTGCTCGAGCGTGAGAATCTCAGCCTGTGGCTGGTGGGCCAGAAACCAGCCGATACAGTGCGTGCCTTGCACAATCCACCCTGGATCCATGTAACCGGGGCTGTCGAGGACATCCGCCCGTACCTCCACCATGCCGACCTGTCTGTTGTGCCATTGAGGATCGGGGGGGAATCCGGCTGAAGATTCTTGAGGCCCTGGCCATGGGCTGCCAGGTGGTCAGCACACCGGTTGGGTGCGAGGGGTTGTGGAGCCAGGAGGATCCCCCGGTCTGGTCCATCGCCGAGACACCTGCTGACTTCGCTGAGTCGATCCGTGCCTGTCTCCATCAGGAAGTGGACAGGGCCGGACTGCGCCGCTGGGTGAGCGAGCGCTTTTCACCCACCCGGTTCATCGATGAGCTGACCAACCTTTACAGCTGTTCCACCCTGAAATCGACCACCTGAAGCCGGTGGTCACTCCACCAGCTGGTTTCGAGACGGTAGTTGAGGAGGTCGACTGAACGGTCGTGCCAGGCATGGTCGAGCGCGACAAATGGAATCGGAAAAGGCCATGTGTAGGGCCATCCACTCCCGCGTTTCTCGTATGCATGGGAAAAGGTCTTTCTCAGTGACCGGAAGCACACAGAATCCCGCGGGGTGTTGAAATCACCGATAATCATTGTAGGGCTTTCGCAGGTGGCGGAATCGATCCAGCGTCCCAAATCCGCCAGGGGAATCGCACGATTCGCTAGAGGGTTGGCTCTGACATCCACAGCGATCAGGCGCAGCTCCCGGTCCTCGAGATTCAGCCGAACCTGCCAGGCGCGACCGCCGCGCATCGGGATGCCATTCTCACTGATTTTCGGAAACCGTGAGATCAGCCCCATTCTTTCAGCATAAAGTGTATCGGCCTGTGGCAGGAGGGTTTCGGCAAGATAATGGAAGTCGTTTTCTCCCGGCGGTTCTGAAAGAAGGACCACATCAGCATCAAATCTCGAAAGGGTGGAAATGACCCTTTCAAGGCCAAAGGGGGCATGAGCACAATTCCAGTGCACCAGCCTGATCCGTGGACCCGCCGGGTCGATGGCTGAATTCCAGGCGAAGTCGATCAAAAGCATCTTCCCAAGTGACACAAGCCCCAGGCAGGCCCAGAACAGAATCATCCCGGCAGAGAGCCTTCTTCTGCGCAGAAACAACCAGAGAAAAGCAGCCATGCAGGCCAATAGCGCAGGAATGCAATAGAACACCCGGCTGAGAAAAAACTGGTCTCTGAAAAACAGCCCAGCCACCCACAGGATCGAAACACCGGGAAACAGGCAAACCAGGGACCTCAGGAATGGGTGGTTTTTCATCTGTTGCTGGCCATGAAATCCTGATTGAACCCGGAATGGAGTGATCCGGATATTTTTAATGCAAGGGTTTCTTCGCCAGAATCGCCTGGTTGAGCATCACAGGCCCCAGGAGTCTTCCGGCATGATCGATTCGGCTCAGCAGAGAATTGGTCCAGGAAAATATGAATGGAAACAGGTGAAAGCCGAACTGATCGAGAACCTGGAGGCGCTGGCTTTGAGCCATCCTGCGCAGCTCCCCATACCCGACCCAGTTTTCATGACCATCATAGGGGCGTGCTCCCAGCGCATTCCCCAGGCGGATGGCCCAGTGCCAGATCCGATTGGGGGTGGTCAAGGCCAGTGTCCCTCCAGGCTTCAGCACACGCACCAGTTCCTGAAAGGCCCGTTCAGGATCAGGGACATGCTCGATCACTTCACTCGAGATCACGATATCGAAAGAGCCCTCACGAAATGGGAGGTCACACAAACTGCCATTGCAGAGATCCGACTGGCACTTCAAGGCTGTCTGGCGGAGCAGGTTATAGCCAACATCGAGGCTGGTGACCTGCGCACCCCTCTGGACTGCATTCATCGAGAACCAGCCGGTCCCACAACCCCCATCCAGGATTCTTTTTCCTTTCAGGTCTTCACGGGAAAGCACATCGAAAATAATCTGAACACGCCGCTCGAGGTCATAACGGTTCATTTTCTGATCGAATTCTCCCGCGAACCGGTTGTAAAACAACTGCTTATCATCAACGGGTATAGAGGAAGCCGCCTCGGGTCGATCGGTTTTCACCATTGATACAGTCTCCTTCTCAGGAAGGTGCCAAATCCACAATCTGGTACACCAGGCCATCTTTAATCACTTTGCCATGGCTTTGAACCCATCCAGCTGCGGGAGAACCCTTTTCCGGATCATAAAAATCAAATCCGGTGAAAGCCCCCTTTTCGCCCATGGTGTAGCTGGTGATGAGGAGATAATCCGCCCCATGCCGAACCATGGATTCAAGCGCTTCGGGGGTCAGTTCTTTCCAGTCGGTAACCCAGCCCCGGCGGTCGCAGAGGTAGATCAGGGCATCCACATCGCGATCCACCACAAGGATGGCATCTGGATCAGTCAGCTCACGCACCCCACGCGATGCCGGGAGCCAGTGCTGGAGCCAGCCCACTTCGGTATGCAGAAACTGTTTCTTCAGAGGACGGTCATACACCACCCAGCTCGCCAGCAGAAGCAACCCCAGGACAACAGAGGCGATCGATGCACCGACATGCGGAAAGCGCGGAGATTTCAGGCCGGCAATTTCGACCATCGCTCCTCCAGCCAGTCCAAAGGCCAGGCAGGCCGGAAAAAGCGCATGGACAAAGTAATAATCATGGACATGCATATAGATGGGGTAGTGATCGAAACCAAAATAGATAATCACGGTCAAAGCCCAGACCCGTGCGATCCAGGCCAGTGGAGACCTCCAGGCAATCAACAGCCCCACAAAGGCCAGAAAACATCCCAGCGGGGTGAGCAGCATGGTGGACAAGTGGGATCCGACACTTTCGAAAAAGTCGCTGTTCAGCCATTCGAGCCGAATGAATCGGCCCAGATCCCGCTGCTTGACTCCCCCTTCGCCTGTCATGAACCAGGCCCCGAATTCCATGGCGTGCTTCAGCCAGAGAACTGATGGGAAGAGCATCAGCCCGGCCAGGAGCCAGACCCGTCGATCGAAAAACCCCTTCACTCCCCGGATCAGAACCAGCGCACAGAGCATGGGGAGGCCGATATAGGCATTCGCGAAATTCATCAGGATCGAGAGGGCGCCAGAGAACAAGGCCCCGAACCAGAAACGCCACATTGGTTTCTGCAGCCACAGAATCCAGAGATAAAAACTGAGGATCATGAAGAAAAAAGCGGTTGGATGGCGCATCACGCAACGCCCCACATAGCTCCCCAGTGGCGACAGAATGAAAAGCGCAGTGCCCCACACCGGGGTGGTGTTACGGCTCATGCGCCGCAGCAGGAGGTAACACACCAGCGCCGAGCCGAGCGATGCCGCCACACTGATCAGCCTGCCAAAAAGGACATGCTCGATCGCGATGCGGTAACAAAATGCCATTAAAGCCGGATAGAGCGGGAACTCATTGATAAACAGAAGCGGTTCAGCTGAATAACCATCGATCTTCGGGTATTGAAGGAAGATGCCCTCACGCGCAAAGTGGCGCGCCATCATGGCTTCGGTCCCTTCGCGGAAACAGTGGTGATCGATCAGGTCAAGCCCGATTCCTTCAAAACGAATCAGGAATCCCACCAGCAGGAGCAGCGCCAGCGCCCACTTGTCATAACGGACCCAGTGGGTTTCCGATTCGCTGTTGTTCATGGAACCGGGATCGATGGAGTTGTCATGCTACCAGTCCACCAGTGCGGATCCCCAGGTGAATCCTGCGCCAAAGGCCACCATGAGGACTTTCATGCCGGATACCAGGCGGCCCTGTTCGACCGCCTCATGCAGGCAGATCGGAATGGTGGCGGCGGAGGTGTTTCCGAATCTTTCAATGTTGCTCCACACCTTTTCCTTCGGGATGCCGATCCGTTCCTGAACCGCATCGGTGATCCGCTGGTTGGCCTGATGGGGAACCAGCAGATCGATGTCATCGATCGTGAGGTTATTTTTTTTGAGGGTATTTTCTGTCAGCTCGATGGCATAACGAACCGCCAGTTTGTAAACCTCGCGCCCATCCAGGCAGGTGAAGTGGCGGTTCTGGGCAACTGTTTCCGGAGTGGTCGGAAAACGTGTTCCACCAGCCGGGATATAGATCAGCTCGGCATAGTTCCCATCCGAACCCATTTCCAGATAACGGACCCCGGGGCGATCCGAAGCACGCACCAGTGTGGCTCCAGCGCCATCCCCGAACAGCACACACGAGCCGCGATCCTGCCAGTTGAGGGTTTTGGTCAGGGCTTCCGATCCAATGATGAGAACATTTTCATACAGGCCGGCGCGGATATATGCATCGGCAATCGAAAGCGCATAGACATACCCGCTGCAGGCCGCAGAGATATCGAATGCCATGGCGTTTTTCGCCCCGATTTTGACTTGAGCCAGACAGGCCGAAGCCGGAAAAGGATGGTCCGGGGTGATGGTGGCGACAATCAGGGCCTGCAGGTCTTTCGGGTCCAGCCCTGCACGATCGAGTGCCTGGAGTCCCGCTGCGGCGGCCAGATCGGAGGTCGCTTCCCGCTCATTGGCAACCTGGCGCTGATGGATGCCGGTCCGTGTGAAAATCCATTCATCCGAGGTCTCGAGAGTCCTGGCTATTTCATCATTGGTAAGGGTTCGCTCAGGGAATGCCATCCCAGTCGATACAATTCGCGCATATTTCATCAATCGGCATCCTCTACTGTTCTCGAAGGCTTTTGAGACTTTAGGGGCTCCATAACCGGACGGCAAGGACTGCTTTCGAAAGAGGTATAATCGAATCCCCAATGGAGAATTCTATCTCTATTCGACATTCAGGACGGCAAGGAAGGCATCCTGCGGCAACTCGACATTGCCCACCTGCTTCATCCGCCGCTTGCCCTCGCGCTGGCGCTGCAGCAGTTTCCGCTTGCGGGTGATATCCCCCCCATAACATTTGGCGGTGACATTTTTTCGAAGGGCACGGACATTTTCGCGGGCGATGACCTTGTTGCCGATGGCTGCCTGGATGGCCACATCGAACAGCTGGCGCGGGACAACCTGCCTTAACTTTTCAGCCAGGGCCTTGCCGCGCGAATAGGCTTTTTCCTCGTGGACAATCAGGGACAGCGCATCCACCGGCTCTCCATTGAGGAGGATATCCAGCTTGACCAACGGGCCGGCGCGAAAACCGATAACTTCGTAATCATACGAGGCATAACCCCGCGAGACAGACTTGATCTTGTCATGAAAATCCAGAACGACCTCAGCCAGAGGAAGATCGTATCGCAGAATGACCCGGTTGCCTGGTAGATACTCCATGCCACGGGCTTCCCCGCGGCGATCGGAGCAGATCTTGAGAATGCCGCCGACTGACTCCTGGTCGGTCAGTATGGTGGCGTGGATATAAGGCTCGCGAAACTCCTCGATTTTGCCCGGGTTGGGCATCTGAGCGGGGTTGTCGATCTGCACCACCTCGCCATTGCTGAGCAGAATTTCATAGACCACATTCGGGGCGGTGATCACCAGGGAGAGATCATATTCACGCTCGAGGCGCTCCTGGGCGATGTCCATGTGAAGAGTCCCGAGGAATCCGCAACGGAACCCGAATCCAAGCGCGGTGCTGGTTTCCGGCTCGAACATGAAGCCCGAATCATTCAGATGGAGTTTGTCCAGAGCATCTCGAAGCTCTTCATACTCGCTCGACTCCACCGGAAAAAGTCCGCAAAACACCACCGGTTTGACAGGCTCGTAGCCAGGCAGCATTTCACCTGCAGGAACACGCGCATCGGTGACTGTATCCCCCACACGCAGATCGGCGACTGTTTTGATGTTGGCAATGAAATACCCGACTTCGCCAGCCTCCAGCTTTCCGGTCCGGACCATCTTGGGGGTGAAAATCCCCACCTCGAGGACTTCATACTCCTGGTCGGTGGCCATCAGGCAGATTTTCTGCCCTTCAGTGATCTGGCCATCCACCACCCGGATGTAGGCCACCACACCGCGGTAGGTGTTGTAAATCGAATCGACCACCAGGCCACGCAGAGGGGCATCAGGTTTGCCGGAGGGCGGAGGAATTTTCCGCACCACCTCCTCGAGAACCACAGAAACCCCGCTGCCATCCTTTGCACTGACAGAAAAAATTTCATTTTCAAAGCAGCCGACCAGCTCCATGATCTGCTGCCGGGTGGATTCCGGGTCGGCATTCGGGAGGTCGATCTTGTTCATGACCGGAATGATTTCCAGCCCCTCATCCACTGCCTTGTAGAGGTTGGCGATGGTCTGTGCTTCGACACCCTGGGCTGCATCCACCACCAGAATGGCTCCTTCGCAGGCAGCCAGAGAGCGGGACACTTCGTAGTGGAAGTCCACATGCCCGGGGGTGTCGATCAGATTGAGAACATAGGTCTGGCCATCCAATGACTGGTAGGAGATGCGTGCCGCCTGGGCCTTGATAGTGATTCCACGCTCACGTTCCAAATCCATCGAATCCAGCACCTGCTCACGCATTTCTCTTTCGGATAATGTGCGTGTGATTTCAAGGATCCGATCGGCCAGGGTGCTTTTTCCATGATCGATATGTGCAATAATTGAAAAGTTTCGTATCAATTCCTGAGGCATACTCTTGATTCTATCCCCTTTAATCCGAAGCGTTTAGTATCATGTTCACAGGAGTTTGCGTAGGTGGGACACCTGAAAAAGGATTTTCCGCCCGATTCACCAAGAAACAAACACGAGAAGGAAGACTGTATGAGCGAAGATGAATTGACTCCAGAATCAACCTCTGAGTCCACAAAGAAGCCACGAGTTCTCGTCACCGGAGCGACAGGCTTTCTTGGGCAAAGAGTGATCCGGGACCTGGCCGGTTCCTATGAAATCCATGCTACGCACCATGGCGGACTGGAGCCATCGGACAATGTCCAGCCGGTTCACTGGGGGGCTTCCTCGGCATCCCCGGAGGCGCTGGTGGCGTTGTCTTCTCCGGAAGTCCTGATCCATCTGATGGCTCTGGCGCGCACCGAGGCCTGTTCACAACAGCCCGAGCTGGCACACAGGCTGAATGTCGAGGTTGCCGGACGCCTGGCGCATGTCTGCTGCCTGCGCGGCATACCGATGATATTCACATCGACTGACCTGGTTTTCGATGGCACCAGGGGGATGTATGTGGAAGAGGATATTCCGGTCCCGATCAATACCTATGCTCGAACCAAGTGGGAAGCGGAGCAGCTCCTCACTCAAGAATTCGCTGACCAGCCGCACCTGCTGACCATTTTCCGCATCGGCCTGTCCTATGGATGGGGGGGATGAAGCCCACCCGGGGCCGGCCGGATGGGTGCTGAATGCTCTCCGTGCAGGCAGGAGTGTGCAGCTCTTTCAGGATGAATTCCGCAGCCCGATCTATCAGGGAGATGTATCCAGGGCGATTTCAGATGCCTTTGAAAATAAAATCTCCGGGTTGTTCCATCTCGGCGGACCGGAGCGAATCGACCGATATGCCCTCGGTGTTCTCATGGCCGAAAAATTCGGCCTCGATCCGGCGCTGATTCAGTCCGGGTCTGTCACTGAATATCAGGGGCCTGAGCCGCGTTCGGCTGACTGTTCCATGGATAACTCCCTCTTCAAAAAGACCTTTGGCTGGACACCCTCGACCATCACGGAGGGATTGGATCGAATGGCCAGTGATGCTGTTCACAACCAGCCTGAGGAACAGATTTGCGCCGGGGCCAATGGATGATGCACCTGCTGTCACGGGAGGAATCGGAAAAGCGTGAGAGGGACACCCTTTCACCGCTGGCGGCTCAGAGCGCCGACACACTGGGGAGATGCCATGGTGAAGAAGAACATCCCCTCCGGACCGCTTTCCAGCGTGACCGTGACCGCCTGATCCATTCCACCGCATTCCGCCGCCTGGAATATAAAACCCAGGTTTTCGTGAACCACGAAGGGGATTATTACCGAACCCGGCTCACCCACACCCTCGAGGTGGTTCAGATCGCGCGCTCCATGGCCCGCTTCCTTCGCCTGAATGAAGACCTGGCCGAGGCCATGGCCCTGGCGCATGATCTGGGGCATACCCCCTTCGGTCATTCGGTGGAGGCAGTGCTTCAGGAACTCGTCATCGATGCCGGGGGATTTGAGCACAATGCCCAGGGGCTTCGTTGTGTCGATCTGCTCGAGACTCCCTATCCCGACTTTCCCGGGCTTAATCTGACTTATGAAGTCCGTTCGATCTTCACCAAGAAATCCTCCATGGCGGAGCTGCTGCGGAAAGGGTATGCCGATCCCGGCTCGCAGCGTTTTATCCGGGGACCCCGCCAGCCCCTGCTCGAAGCCCAGATAGTCGACCTGGCCGACAGCATCGCCTATAACAGCCATGATGTGGATGATGGGATCAAGTCCGGACTGCTCTCCCCGGAGATGCTGGAGGAGGTTCCACTCTGGCGGGAGGTCTGGAAAAGTGTCCGTGGCCGGGATGAAAGCAGCTGCCGCCATGCGGCCATCCGGGAGCTGATCAACCTGCAGGTGACCGATGCCGCCGAGGAATCTCTGCGCAGGATGTCACAGCCTTCCCAACCGATTCCGGTTCCGGAGTCTGGAGAATATCCGCCCCTTGGGGTTATTCCACGCCAGATTGAATTCAGCACCGCGATGAGGGATTCGGACAGATCCCTTAAGGATTATCTGCATTCCAATCTCTACCACCACCCACAGGTCACCAGGCAGATGGACCGTGCCCAGGAAATGATCCGCAGATTGTTTCAGGCCTATTTTCAAAGCCCTGAACAGATGGCCCCGCAGTTTCGCATGAGGCTTGCGAAAGAACCCAAGGCTCGTGTGGTTTGTGATTACATCGCAGGCATGACTGACCGGTTCGCCGAGGACGAATACATCAGCCTGTTTCTGCCTCCTTCTCTGGTGGCACGGAATCGATGACCAGCGAAGAGCAGGCCCCGCTGCTGGTCCCAGGCCCTGAGGATGAAGAAAAGCGGATAGACCTGTTCCTCTCCGAAAGGCTGCCGGAGCTTTCACGCACACGCCTCCAGGACCTGATCAGCCAGGGCCAGGTTGAAACCAGCGCCGGGATCGTGCGGAAGCCGAGCTTCCGGTTGCGGCGTATCGGCTGGGTGGCGCATCCATGTTCCCGACCCGGCTGCAAGCCTGGTGCCTGCCGAAGATCTCCCGCTGGAGATTCTGTTCGAAGATTCCGACTTTGCAATTGTCAACAAACCGGCGGGAATGCCGACTCACCCCAGCTTCAGCCGTACCAGCGGGACTCTGGTAAATGCAACTGCTCTTTCCACCTCAAAGACCTCATCCGGAATCGGCGGGGTTCTGCGCCCGGGGATTGTTCACCGGCTGGATCGTGTCACCAGCGGACTTCTGATCATTGCCAAGAACCAGTTTGCCCATGAAAAGCTGGCCGATCAATTCCGCCGAAGGACTGTAAAGAAGACCTACCGTGCCCTGTGCCTCGGAGAGGATCCTGGAGAGTCAGGAATCATCGAGGGATTGATTGGGCGCCATCCCATCCGGCGGAAGAAAAGGGTCCTTGGCCAGGAGGGAAGGCCATCCCGGACATCCTATAGCAGAATTTTTTCCTGTCCTCCGCTGTATGGCCTTTACCTGTTCCCATACACCGGCCGCACCCATCAGCTGCGAACTCACCTTGAAAGCCTCCACTGCCCGATTGTCCTCGATCCGCTGTATGGTTATGAGCCGCAGCGCTGGCCTTACCCGAAATTCAATCCACTGCTGAAAAATTATCCCGGCATCTTCCTTCATGCCGAAAAGCTGGAATTCCACCACCCGCGGGAGGGCATCGAGTGTGCTTTTTCTGTTCCACCGCCACAGCAGTTCCAGCTGCTGTGGGATGCGCTCAATCCCGGAGGGAAGGAGTCCCGTTGAGGTTTCAACGGGGATGCCATGGCCACTTATCAAAACAGATGTGATTGGTGACAATTCACAATATGATCGACCTGAGAGATAAAAGCATCTGCCTGACTGGAGGGGCTGGATTCATCGGCAAGCACATCCAGCAGGGTCTGCTGGGCCGGGGGCTTGCCCCGGATCAGATCCGTGTTCCACGCAGCACGCAATGTGACCTCACCCAGCTGGATCAGGCGCGCAGAGCGGTCCAGGGCTGCGATGTGGTCATCCATGCCGCCGCGGTCGTTGGAGGAATCCACTACAACCAGGCCTTTCCGGGCGAAGTGTTTTATAAAAACATGCTGCTGAACCTTCAGGTGCTCGAGGCCTGCCGCCTGGAGAAAGTGGAAAAAGTGGTGTGTGTCAGCAGCGCCTGCGCTTATCCCCTCAAAGCCCCCACTCCGATCCATGAAGATTCGCTCTTCGAGGGAGAGCCGGAACCGACCAATGCGCCTTATGGGAATGCCAAGCGGATGCTGGTTGTCCAGGCCCAGGCTTACCAGGCCCAGTATGGAATGAACTGTGTTTCGGTGATCCCGTTCAATGCCTTCGGGCCAGGCGACAATTTCGACCCGAAAACCTCGCATGTAATCCCGGCATTAATCCGGAAATGCTTCGAGCAGGATGAGCTGGTCGTGTGGGGCGATGGATCCCCGACACGCAACTTCCTTTATGTTGAAGACTTCGCCGAGGGGATCATCCTGGCCGCAGAAAAACTGGACCGGCCGGAGCCGGTGAATATCGGCACCCGCGAAGAAACCAGCATCCGGGAGCTGGTGGATCACCTGGTTCGTGAAACCGGGTTCAAAGGACAGGTGCGGTTCGACACATCAAAGCCGAATGGCCAGCCAAGGCGTTCCGCAGATATCTCTCGGGCACAGGAGTGGCTGGGATTCCAGCCACGCTACACCTTTGTGGAAGGGCTTCGAAAAACAGTCGACTGGTATCGAAAGGCCTGCCTGTCATGAGCGCCCGCCAGCCTCGCACCCTGGTGCTGCTGACACTCAATGAGATCGAGGGAATAACCGCCCTGCATGATCGCATTCCTTATGTTTGCGCCGATGAAGTCTTCGTGGTGGATGGCGGCAGCAGGGATGGCACTCGTGAGTTTTTCATCGGGCATGGCATCCGAGTGCTCGACCAGAAAAGCAAAGGCCGTGGAGAAGCCTTCCGCCTGGCGGTACAGGAAGCCCTCCATGACCATATCTTGTTCTTCTCGCCGGATGGCAATGAGGATCCCGCCGATATTCCAAAGCTGTTTGATCTGCTCGATGAAGGAGCCGATATCGCCATCGCACGCCGTTTCGGGCCGGGTGCCCACAATGAGGAAGATGACCAGACTTTCCGCTGGCGTGCCTGGACCAATCGGGCTTTTACTCTGGCGGTGAACCTGGTCTGGAATCGTGGAAGTTATGTCTACGACACCATCAATGGCTTCAGGGCTTTCAAGCGTTCCAGCTTCGAAAAGCTGAAGGTGGATGGCCCCGGGTTTGTCATCGAATTCCAGTCCACAATCCGCGCACTGAAACAGGGGATGAAGATCCGCGAGATTCCAACTTACGAAGGGGCGCGCATTGGCGGGGAAAGCACAGCGAAATCATTGCCGACCGGGGTGCTGTTTGTCCGGCATTTCATTCGGGAACTGCTGATCGGTAAAAGGTTCTCCCGCGGGCCGGACACTGGCGGCAGCCACTGACCGCAGGTGTTATGCGACCATCGAAAATCCTTCCAGCCGGCCTGACTCCCAAACAGGCGGTCCAGCTGCAGCGGGAACTCCTCGGACAGCTGATCTTCGGGCCTTTGCCGGATCCTCGGGACAAACTCCTGATCGCGGGGGCCGATTGCTCCTATGAGAAAAAGGCCCGGGATGGTTATGCGGCCCTGGTGGTCTGCAGGTGGCCGGGAATGGAGATTGTCGAAATCGCACGCTATGCCGGCCTGGTTTCATTTCCCTATGTTCCCGGGCTGCTCTCTTTTCGTGAGCTCCCGCTGCTGCATGCCGCCTGGCAGTTGCTTCGACGCAAGCCGGATTTGGTGGTGGTCGATGGCCAGGGATATGCCCACCCACGGCGTTTCGGGCTGGCCTGCCATGCCGGCCTGCTCTGGAAGAAGCCGACTCTCGGATGCGCCAAGTCCATCCTTGTGGGAGAGCATGGGGAACTGGGAGCCGAACGCGGGCAGAGGAGTGAGCTGATCCACAATGGCGAGGTCATCGGGATGGCGCTGCGAACACGCGCCCATGTTCGCCCGGTCTATCTCTCCAGTGGCTTCCGTTGCGATCTCCCCCAGCGCAGTCGACTGGATGCTTCGATTGACCGGCAGGTATCGCCAGTCCGAACTCATCCGGCTGGCGCATCGCGAGGTCAACATTCTGCGGAAAGCCGGCAGAGAGTCTCAGAACCAGCAGAATCCGGCTGCTTGAGGCTTCACAGCCAGCCCCCCTGGAAGAAGGGGAAATCAGCTGCTTCCATTGCCCGGATCAGTGGGCCTTGCACGAAGAAAAAGAAAAAAGGTCAACCCCTCTCCGGGATGATTCAAAACCTTCAGCCCGGCCTCATGGTCCTCAACAATACGTTTGACTACCACCAGCCCCAGGCCGAACCCACCGGGTGTGCCTGTTTTGAAAGGCTCGAAAATTCCACGGACTTCATCTTCCCGGATCCCGCCGCCGGTATCGGACAATGACAGGCACACGACAGGTTGCTGCAGCCCCTCACTGTCCCCAGCCTGGCTGAATGGAACGATGGTTTCACCCGGGATGCTGTCCATCTCCCTGCCCTCCATCCTCCAGGCATGCACCGAGATCCTTCCCCCCTGTGGCATGACATTCAGGGCATTCAGCAGCAGGTTCATGAGCAGCTGCCGCAGCTGCGATACATCCACACGGACCTCCGGCAGCTCCTCCGGCAGATCGATCAGCAGGTCAATCCCCTGGTCACGCAGGCGCAGGCGCAGCAGCTGGAAAATCGCCTGGATTTCCCGCTCCAGCGTGATCCAGTCAAATTCCGACGGGCGCGGCCGTGCGACTTCCAGCAGCTGGGTGACGCAACGGTTGATGCCATGCAACTGGCTGGCGATCACCCGGATGTCTTCCGCCTCTGCGGCATTATGCGACTCCCAGTTGTCAATCAGCATCTTTACAACCGCAAGTGGATTGCGGATTTCATGGGCCACACCGGCGGCCAGCTCCCCGATCATCGAGCGTTTATCCAGATCATGCACCTGCTCTTCCAGATGCTTCGCCTGGCTGAGTGTTCGCGCATTCTGGATCGCGATGGCGCTCTGGGATGCCAGAAGGGTGAGCAGGTATATGTTATCGGCGGTGTAACGGTAACGGCGTGCGGCATAGACATTCAATGCCCCCATGCAGCGGTCCCGCCAGCGCAATGGGACAGACAGAAGTGAGACCAGGCCCTCGCTGTGAGCCAGCTCACGATGCTGGTAGGCCTCGCAGGCCCTGACATCCCGAACCATGATCGGACGGCCCGATTTGACCACACGCCCGACCAGAGAGGTTTCGATATCCAGATTCGGCTTGCGGATATAGTCCGGGCTGGATCCATACACACTCTCCAGCACCAGCTCATTTGTTTCCGGATTCACCAGCATCAGGCTGGCAGTCTTGGCTTTCATCAGCACAGTCGCCTGCTCGACCACAGACTGAAGAATGTCATGGATTTCGAGCTGGGAGGTGATGGTATTGCCGACCGCCTGGATGGCCTCCAGGATCCGTGTCCGCCGCGCCAGGCTCGCTTCGAGCTGCAGCCTTTCCCACTGGATGACATGCTTTTTCCAGGCCTGCTCGAAAGCCGGCCCAAAGTCAGCTGGAGCAGCCGGCCCGGGTTCGACTGCAATCAGTCCAAGCATTTGCCTGCCATTGGCCAGGCGGCAGATCCACTGATAACGGCCCGCTGGTTCCGGCAGCCCGAGCAGCTCCACCGGCCGGCCGCCCAGAGGGACACACTCGCGCTGATCGCTTTCCATCAACCGATAGAGAAAGTCATCCTCAGGCAGGGTGCGGGGAAATCCGAGCGGGCACTGGAAGAATTCTGGAAAAACCGCCTCGAGAACCAGGGCGCGGTGAGCCGGGGCTTCCGGGTCGATCAGATCGACATCCTCCTCATCGATCAGGCCGGAAGGCTGGGGCTTCGTGCATCCCTGCTGCGGGAGCGCGGGCGCATGTAACGGTTCCTGGGGGGGTCTTCCAGAAAATGGCGGCCATCCAGGCGCAGGATCCATAACGCCAGACGTTCGGCTTTCAAATCGGCAGCCAGGCTGGCTACCAGGGACTCCAGGATTGGACCGAGATCATCATACCACACCTGTCTCAACCACCTTGACCCAGGCACGGCGGTGGCGCGGGCCATCGAACTCGCAGAAATAAATCCCCTGCCAGGTGCCGAACATCAGCCGACCCTGTTCCAGGATCACCTGAACGGAATGTCCAAGCAGAGAGCTTTTGATATGCGCGGCCGAGTTCCCCTCGATATGGCGGTATCCATCCTCGAATGGAACGATCCGTTCGAGCTCCATGAGCAGATCGCTGACCACATCCGGGTCGGCATTCTCCTGAATGGTTATTCCCGCAGTCGTGTGAGGAACAAAGACAGTCACCAGCCCATTCTGAGTCCTGGTTTCTTCGACAATCCTCTGAACCTGGCTGGTGATGTCCACCATCTGGCAGCGGGCGTTGGTATGAATCCGTATTTCAAAGGGCATGATCTTGATTATACCTGAGAAAGCGGCCGGTCGGGGAGCCGCATTCCTCCGGCTGGAGAAACCTCATAACCGCCTGACTCTCAGGCCAGAAAAGGATCCTGCCGCTCGCGGGCACGCTTCGGGCTGAGAAAAGAAGAATACAGCCACATGCCTGCCAGAAAACCGCCGATATGCGCCCACCAGGCGATGCCACCCCCTTCAGAAGGCCCGAACAGCGAAGTCGCCCCGCTGAAGAACTGCAGCAGAAACCACATCAGGAGATAGACGACCGCCGGGATCGGGATAAACAGGGGGAAGATCAGAATCGGGATCAGGGTAACCACCATCGCGTGTGGAAAGAGCAGGAAATAGGCCCCCATCACCCCCGCAATCGCCCCGGAGGCGCCAATGGCCGGATCGGTCGATCCCGGGTTGTCAGGGTGTGGCTGACCATGGCGATAACTCCGCAGAGAAGATAGAACAGGAGGAACCGAAAGGACCCCATGCGGTCCTCCACATTGTCACCGAATATCCACAGGGTCCACATGTTGCTGAGAATGTGGAGAAACCCGCCATGCAGGAACATGCTGGTCAGAAATGGCCAGTAGCCGAGAGCGTGGTAACCATGCAGCGCGGCGGTGGTGGGGTGTGTAAAAACGAACGGGACGACTCCAAAGAGATGAAAGAAGGCTTGAAGCTGGTGTTCGGGCAGCAGGATCTGGAAAATAAAAACCCCGATATTGGCAAAGATCAGAAGCCGTGTGACCACCGGCGGGTGACGGTTCGGGATGGTGTCTCGGATGGGGAACACAGGGTTATCGCCTCAGGCGATAAAAATACCACAGAAACCTTCACGCAGGAAATGGATTTCTGCCCCAGGCCGGGCTGGAATCTTCTTTTTGTTCCCAGGTTAAACGGGATGTTCAATCCCGCTCTGGAAAGCCTGCCGGATTCGCCACCCCACCTCTTTTCAGGTGGCATCGATGATCTCGATCCCTCTGGGTTCGGGAATTGGAAGGCTCTTCCCGCAGTGAAGGCAATGATCTCTGGTGACTGCTGTCGGTCGCCCACAACTCCGGCAGGTCTCCTCAACCGGCCATGCACGGTGGGCTAAAAACCCCACCCACCCACACAATCCGCACACATAAACAAAGCCTGTCCAGTAACGGACCTCTCCCGCCGAAAGGCCCGCACGCCGCATTCGCTTCCAGGCCAGCCCGCCCCACAAAAGCGGGAATAAATGTGAAACCAGAAAAAACGAAACGAAAGAAATCTGAAAACTCTGACTGATATCTTTCCAGTCAGCATGAATACCCTCCCGAATCGGTGTTCCCTCCATCATCATAAACACTGGCGACAGCAACAGTGCCCCATCCATCAAAAGCGGACAGGCCAGCAGCCAGATACTCGCCATGCTCCACTTCATCGACTGCAGGGGAACCAGCCTGACTGGCAATGCGATCTCATGATATGAGACAACACTTCCATCCGGCTGGAAGCGGGTTATGCCCACCTGTTTGATTTGGCACAGGCAGATGCTTTCCCTGCCTTCTCCTTCGGCAAGGATCGCCCTGGCTCCCGGAGGAAAATCTTCAGCGTGGATTTCCTCAAAAGGTTTCTGGACCAAAGTTTCAGTTGTTGCAATCAGGCGATCATCTGCAACCTTGAACAATGAAAAAGATTTCGACCCGGCGATTTTCGCTGGCAATTTCACCCGGCTGGTTTCCTTCCCCTCCGGATCGAGCAGGACCACCTGGCTGGCAGTCCGAATGCCAAGGCTGCGCTCTTTCTGAGAGTCAACTCCCTGAAGCAAGGGACCGAAATCCACAGCCAATATCGGGTCACCCACTGACTCGAATACCTTTTGAACCAAGTGGGTGTTCAGATCAACCCGGTAGATGCTCGTTTCTGCATTCAGATAAAGAACATGCCCCGGCTGAATGCCATAAGCCCCCTGGATCAGATAGGCATAATGATTTGTCCAGATATTTGTGCCGACAATCCGGTTTGATAATGACCCGTTTTTGGAAACAACCGGAAACATCTCCTCGGCGGGAACTTCAGTTTCCCGAAAACCCCCGGTGCCAAGGAATCCAATGCGCCGCCGCGTTTCATACTCATATCCGACAAAGAATCCCCTTCCATGGGCTTGGCCATCATGAAGGAAGTACCAGAGGTTATTGGCCGAACCGGTTCTTGTTCTGAATATGAGCATTCTCTCAGGCCAGGAAATATCCTGGTTTTCGACCCCCTGATAAAAACTGAGGCCCCCCAGCCATCGCCGGGAGGTGATGTTGGCAATTTCATGTCCCTCCAAATCCTGGTGAATGCTCATCATGGCCGTGACCCCTTGGCCCTGATACTGAAAGCCTGAGAGAAATGGAGAACCATCCACATTGAATTGGATGGATTCGATGGTCGTTGCATTCTCTGGTTCGGTATCCGCCTGCTGCAGCCGGAGAAACCAAACTTCAGCCAACCAGATCCAGAAAAGCACCAGAACGACACTGAACCCAAAACCAACAAGAATGGCTTTGATGGTCCTGCAAAGATGTGTAGTAACTGTTCGCATGATGATGCCTCCTAAAAATCTCGTTCTTCGGCCAGGTTGCAGATCACCAGGATCAAGGCGGCTTCAATCAACACAATCAGCAGAAATCTCCACAGCCACCACAGGCTGAAATCAAAGCAGACAAACATGAGAAAGGTTGCTGTGACCAATGGCAAAAGGCGCATGCCGAAGTTGATGCCCTGGAGCAGGTAGATGATCATCCAGGTGAAATACAGAATCGGAAGCGAGAAAATCAGCCAGAACGGCCGATCGAGCATTGACCAGTCAAATGGACTCGGATGATGTCCCGGAACAGATGCCCACCAGCCATAAACAAGAACCGGTGCCAGCAGAACAGGAAAATAGACCCCCATGGCGGCAATCATCTTGGTCAGGAACAACTCAACTCGGGAAAAGGGCAGATGGAGGAGGAACGGGAAAGTTCCCTGTCGCTCAGCGGCCAGAGTCTGCCAGAAAGCCATGCATGCCAGCAGTGCTCCCCCAACCAGCGCCAGGCCGGTATGCATCCTGCCATCCTGAAAAGGAACACTTGCCAGCTCTCCAAGATGGATTTTGAACAGAGAGAACAGCGGAACACGGGTCAGAAACGACCAGTGAGTCAGGAGGCCCACCTGAAAAAGCAGGACTGCAAGCGCTATCAAACCCGGATAGAAGAGTTCAGAGATCTCTTTCTTTACAAGCGCCATTCTCATTTCGCTCCTCCTGGTGAGTGTTCTTCAAACAGAAGATGAACACTGTTATTGCTGGAACGGGTGTATTCGATAAATGCGTCTTCAAGATTCATTTCGATTTCAACGATCCGGCATGGAGCAAGCACCTCGAGCTGGGCGCGATGGGTTTCGTTGTATCCTGCAATGACCAGCTCGCAGCGACTGCTGCCAGATTTGGCCCCCACCAGCCATGAATGTCGGGCAAGCATGGAGGTGTTCCAGAAAACTTCCAGAACCACCTTTCGCAGCGATTCCTTGAATTGCTCAGTCGAACAATCAACCCTGAGGACACCATCGACCAGGATTCCAATTCGATCAGCAATTCGTTCGACATCCCCCAGGATATGGGAACTGAACAAAATGGTCCGACCGCTGCGTTGAATGATCTGGATCAGGGATTCAAGAAACTCACGCCGCACTACAGTATCCAGCCCAAGGGTGGGATCATCGAGAATAAAGACATCCGGATCAGGGGCGACTGCCAGGGCCAGGGCCGCTTGCGCACGCTGTCCCCGCGAGAGAGAACGGATGCGCTTTTTCAATGGCAGTTTGAAATGATCCAGGAGACGCAGAACCAGATCGTTATTCCAGGCCGGGTAAAAAGAACGAGAGAAATCCACCGCTCCCTGCACAGTCATCCAGCCGAACAGAGGGTGCCCCTCTGGCATGTAGGCCACATTCTGCCGCCAGTCGGGAGAGAGTTCAGAAAAATCCTTGCCCCGGATTCGGATTCTTCCCCGATCCGGAAATATCACTCCCATGAGCATCTTGATCAGGGTTGTTTTCCCGGCGCCATTCCTTCCCAGTAATCCATACACACACCCCCTGGGGATTCGCAGATTGACGGTATCGACAACCTTCTGGTGGCCATAAAAGCGAGTCAGCCCTTCGGTTTCGATGATCCATTCCATCTCTAGTCCCTCCTGTTCTTCTTTGCTGGTGTGGATGAATGATCCCACTGGAAAGCGCGGGAACGGTCTTCGATCAGGCGGATGACCTCTTCACGGTTGAAGCCGAGATGCACCGCTTCGGTAAGCAATCGGTCGATCCCCTCCTTGAGCCGTTCAGAACGGATGTCATGCAGCAGCTCCGAGCGTGGCTGAGCGGCAAAGACCCCCAGGCCGGGGCGAGTGTTCAGGATCCCCTGGCGTTCAAGCTCGGTATAAGCCTTTGCGATCGTATTGGGATTGACCACCAGATCACGTGACATCTCCCTGACCGAGGGAAGCCGTTCCCCCACCTGGATCAACCCGCGTGCGATCCCCTCGCGGATTTGGGTGACAATCTGCTGGTAGACCGGCACACGACTGGATGTTTCGATAATGACTTTCATGGTCGTATCAACCGTACTAGTAGTAATAGTACAGCTATTTTGGAATGTCAAGATCTTTTTTTGGTTTTTTTCACTCAACGCAAAAACATCCCCAGCGACAGATCGCGGTGGCATGGGCTGGTTGTTTCCATCCTGAAACAATCCGATAAAATACCGCTATGAGTGATCTGCGATTCCTGCCACGGCGCGACTTCCTCAAAATTACCGCCACCGGACTGGTGGCCGGTTCAACCCTTGGGTGTCTTTCGGAGTCTGAAGGGTGGTGGTTTTTCACCTCCGAAGAAGCGCGGATGTGCTATGCCCTGTGCGATCAGATCATCCCTCCGGATGATTTTCCCGGAGCGGGAGAGGCCGGGGTGGCCTCCTTCATCGATCGCCAGCTCTACGGGCCATACAGTGAACACCAGAAAACCTACCGGCTGGGGCTGGCGTCGCTCGATAAGACCAGCCAGGCCCTGTTCCAGACATGTTTCCCTGACCTCGAAAGTCACCGAGCAATCGAACTGCTGAAGCTGCTGGAGAAAGGGGATGTCTCCGCTGAGCTCTGGAAAGGGCAATCGCCTGTGCGCTTCTTCAATCTGGCGATCGATCACACCCATCAGGGGTATTATGGCAGCCCGCGCCATGGCGGAAACCAGGAAATCGCGGGGTACCGCCTGCTTGGAATCGAGCACCCGCCCCTGCGCAGTCGAAGGCAATCTCAGGCTCCCATTCTGCCAGATCACAACGAGAAGCAGGGCTGAGAATGGGCCACAAGCATGTCAATGCAATCATCATCGGAGCGGGAGCGGGTGGCGGGGTCACAGCCAAAGTCCTCTGCCAGGCCGGATTGAGTGTGGTGCTGCTGGAAGCAGGCCCCTGGTATAGCGCTTCCGATTTTCAGAAGGATGAACTCCAGAACACACGGCGCGCTTATCTCGGCAATGCTTACGCCCCCGATCCGGCGAAAAACCCGCGTGTGCTTGTGAATGCGGAGGGCCGCCAGAATATTGGCGGACATGGTTATGTGGCGGAATGTGTCGGCGGCGGGACTCAGAGTTATGGCGCTCTGGCTTACCGTTACCTGCCGCAGGATTTCCGAATGAAATCCACCTATGGCGCAGTGGAAGGAAGCACTCTCGAGGATTGGCCGATCAGTTATGAAGACCTCGAGCCTTATTATGAAAAGGCGGAATGGGAGATCGGGGTTTCTGGTGATTACAGCGGCAACCCGTTTCATCCGCCGAGCAACCGTTCACTCCCAATGCCGCCGCTGCCTCCAAATCGTGCCTGGGAGATTCTGAAGCCTGCCGCACAACAGCTTGGCTGGCATCCCTTCGATACGCCCATGCTGCGCAACAGCATCCCCTATGAAGGCCGTGCTGCCTGCATGCGCTGCCGCTGGTGTGTCGGGTTCATCTGTGAAGTCGATGCAAAGAATGGAACCCAGAATACAGTCATCCCCAAGGCCCTGAAAACCGGCCTGTGTGAGTTGCGAACCGGCTGCCGGGTGCGTGAAATACAGATGGCCTCCGCCACAAAGGCCCGAGGTGTGATCTACCATGGTCCGGATGGACGCCTGCAGACCCAGACCGCGGATCTCGTGATCGTCTCCACCAGTGCTGTGGAGGCGGCACGGCTTCTGCTGAATTCCAGGAGCACCGCCTTTCCGGAAGGACTGGGAAACCGTTATGACTGTGTCGGGCGCAACCTGCAGAGCCATGCCTATGCCGGAGCCGAGGCGATCTTTCCTGAGGAGGTCCAGGATGATCTAGGCCCGGGAGCCTCGATTGCCGTGTGTGATTTCAACCATGGCAATCCGGGGCTGATCGGGGGGGGTGTCATTGCGAATGATTTCATCAAACTGCCGATTCAGTTCACAAACATCCTTCCCCCGGGAACACCCCGCTGGGGAAAGGCCCACAAGGACCACATGCGCCAGAATTACCGTCGCTTCCTCGGGGTAAAAAGCCCGATCCAGGAAATGCCGATGTGGGACATGCGGGTCGAGCTCGACCCGGTGGTCCGGGACTACTGGGGGGTGCCGGTTCCGCGCATTTCCGGGGTGCGCCACCCGCAGGATGTCCAACTGGGGCGCTTCATGGCGGACCGTTGCGAAGAATGGCTTCGCGAAGCGGGGGCAAGCCAGGTCTGGAAAGGGAGTGTTTCGCGCAAAGAAGCCAGCCTGGGACAGCACCAGTCAGGAACCTGCCGGATGGGCACAGATCCAACCACTTCGGTTGTAGATCCTCAGGGTCGGGTGCATGATGTCGATAATGTCCATGTGATCAGCGGGGCGGTTCATGTGACCAATGGCGGATTCAATCCGGTCCTGACCATCCTGGCCCTGGCGTATCGTTCGGCTGAAAAGTTATGTGAAAACTGGCGTTCGGGAAAATGGAGTTAAGCGTGAGCAGAAAAAAAGATTGGCCGGCATGCACACTGGTTCTGGGAGGGATTTTCCTGGGGGGCCTGTTCAGTCTGTCCGGCTGCACCCGGGCGGAAAAAGAATCCCCTCCGCCGATAGTACGTTCACCCAATGCGCGCACCATTGAAAAGCAGAAAAAGGCCATACGAGAAGAGAACAGAAAGACGGGAGAGGAGTGGACCAAACCCAATAAGTCCTACACTTTTTAGCGCCCTTCTCCCATTCTCGCTTCTTCATTAAACTGCCTGCCATGGTTCCGGTCCTGTCGATTGTCATCCCCGCTTACAATGAAGAAGGCTGCCTGGCCGAGCTGCTCAACCGGCTGAAACCTGTTCTTGAAAGCCTGGGTGCTCCCTATGAAATCATCTTCATCGATGATGGCAGCCGGGACAGAACCTACTCCCTGTTGTGTGAGCTGGCACAGAAATACCCTGAAATTGCCGCGGTTCGCCTGTCTCGCAACTTCGGCCATCAGGCGGCACTGACTGCCGGATTGACCCTGGCGCGAGGCCAGGCTGTCATTTCGATGGATGCCGATCTCCAGCATCCACCCGAATTGATCCCCCAGATGGTGGATTTGTGGAAACAGGGGAATCAGGTGGTCGCGACAATCCGGACCGAAACCCGTGATGCGGATGCCTCAAAAAAGCTGACTTCAACCCTTTTTATAAGCTTATAAACCTGCTGTCTCCCATGCCGATTATTCCGGGTGCCGCTGATTTTCGCCTGCTGGACCGTTGCGCAGTCGATGCCCTCAATTCCATGCCGGAGAAAACACGTTTCCTGCGTGGGCTGATCCCCTGGATCGGCTTCAAGCAAACCCAGATTCCCTTCAGTGCGCCTGAAAGATTCGCAGGAAAGAGCCAGTACAGCTATCGAAAGATGGTCAGTTTTGCCCTGAATGGGATCCTCTCCCTGTCGGCTTTCCCTCTCAGGCTGGCCTCGATCATTGGCCTTGGAGTCCTGTTCATTGGGGTGATTTATGGGATCTATGTGGTCTGGACCGCCCTGACAAATCCCCTCAGCCAGCCCGGCTGGGCATCGGTTATCCTGGTCCTGTTGTTGCTTGGCGGGATGCAGGTATTCGCGATTGGAATCGTCGGTGAGTATCTGGCGCGGGTTTTCGATGAAGTCAAAGCACGGCCGCTCTTTCTGATCGCTGAAATAGTCAAAGGAAACAGGGATGAAACAGATCCTCCAGAATCTCAGAACCGGTGAGCTGGCCCTGCGGGAGGTTCCCGCGCCGGCCTGCCCTCCCGGCCATGTCCTGGTAAAAACAGCTTATTCGTTTGTCTCTCCCGGGACTGAACGCGCCTTTCGAGATCTGGCACGCAGCAGTCTGCTCTCCAAAGCACGCCAGCGCCCTGACCAGGTCAGAAAAGTCATCGATCGGGTTCGGTCTGAAGGGCTGCTGGCTACACTGGAGAAAGTGCGCACCAAACTCGAGGAGCCGGTCCCGCTCGGATACAGCAGCGCAGGGTGTGTTATCGAATGCGGGGCTGGGGTGGAGCATGTTTCACCGGGGAGCTGGGTTGCCTGCGCGGGAGCGGGCTATGCCAACCATGCCGAAATGGTCTGTGTCCCCAGGAACCTGGTGGTTCCAGTTCCCGATGGTGTCTCTGTGGATGAAGCCAGCTGCGCCACACTCTGCTCGATAGCCATGCAGGGGGTGCGTGTCGGGGGAGGCAGTGCTCGGGGGAAATCGTGGGTGTCATCGGATTGGGGCTGTTGGGGCAGATTACAATCCAGCTGCTGCGCGCAGCGGGTTGCCGGGTTTTCGGAATCGATGTGGATGAACGCATGGTGCAGCAGGCGCTGGCCATGGGTGCCGATCAGGCCGTGCATCGATCCGGACCGGTCGAGGATATTGCACTCTCGATGAGCGGCGGCCAGGGTCTCGATGCAGTAATCGTCACAGCTGCCTCGAGGAGCAACGATCCCGTCGAGCTCGCTGGCAGACTCGCCAGAAAACGGGGCCGGATCATCGCAGTAGGGGATTTCTCGATGGAGATCCCGCGCCGCACCTATTATCCCAAGGAGCTGCAGCTGCGTCTTTCGACTTCTTATGGCCCGGGAAGGTATGATCCCAGTTATGAAGAGAAGGGCCAGGATTATCCTTATGCCTATGTCCGTTTCACCGAACAGCGCAACATGGCGTCCTGTCTCGATCTGATGAGGGATGGCAGGCTCAAGATCACTCCACTGATCAGCCATCGGTACCCATTCAATCAGGCGCTTGAGGCTTACCAGCTGCTGGATTCAAAATCCGGCGAACGGCCTCTCGGCATCCTGCTGGATTATGGGTGTGCGCCGCAGGATCCCATTCGGCAGGCTCCGCTGGTGACGATCGAGCCACCAGAGGAAAAAGCTGAAATTAGTCCGATCCGTTCCAGGAAACTGGATTCGATCCGTCTGGGCATCCTGGGTGCCGGGCAGTTCGCAGCGGGTGTCCTGCTGCCGCGGATCGCCAAGATTCCGGGTGTGAAAATGGCACGGCTTGTGACTGCGCGCGGGGCTTCCGCTGAAGCCACAGCCCGTCGATTCGGAATTCCTGGTTTCTCCTGCCAGGAAGAAGATCTTTATTCAGATCCGGGAATCGATGCGATCCTGATTGCAACCCGCCATCATCTGCATGCCTCCCAGGTGATCCGTGCGCTCCGTTCTGGGAAACATGTCTTTGTTGAAAAACCTCTTGCGATGAACCTCCAGGAACTTGAGGAAATCGCCCAGGTTGTCGAAGAAACCGGGCTGACATTGATGGTGGGTTTCAACCGTCGCTATGCCCCCCTTTCTTCACGGCTGAAGGCCTGGTTCTCTCCGAGGGAGTGGCCACTCTGTCTTCTGGGACGAATCAACGCCGGAAGGCTTCCGGAAGGCTCCTGGTTGACAGACCCGGAAATCGGAGGAGGAAGGATCCTCGGGGAGGTCTGCCATTTTGTGGATCTTTTTCATGAATGGACCGGCTCCTCAGTGTCCGCTCTATCAGTCCAGGGCCTTGGAAGCCCCACAGATTTTCCGCATCGCTCTGAGAACATCCAGGTGCTTCTGGGCTTCCGGGATGGCTCTCAAGCTGTGCTGATCTATTCCAGCGAGGGGGGATCCTCTCTCGGCAAGGAGTGGTATGAAGTCCATGGAGGGAATCGCAGCGCAGTGCTGGATGATTTCAGAACACTCGATCTATACCAGGGCACCCGGCATGAACGCATCCGTGAACGCCACCAGGACAAGGGCCACACCGGCGAGCTGGAAGACTTTTTTTCGAGCCTGAAAGAGGGGCGCTCTCCCCGTCTGGACTTTTTCAGCTGCCTTGCCAGCTCAAAAGTAACCTGCGAAATCCAGTCGGCTTTAAATAAACCATTGGGCTGAGGCCTGCATTCTGGCCAGTCTGGTTGAAGGATCAGGCAGCCCATTCAAGTGGATCCCCGGTCAAGCCGGGGATGACGGTTCGTGGCCTGGCGGTGACAGGCGCTGGGCCGGGGATGAGGGGCGCCATAGTCCACGGGCGCCATAGGTCCACGGGCGCCATGAATGTCGCCCCTACACCAGGCTCTCTCCCATGGCCTCCTCCTGACTCAGTGGCAAATGGCTGATAGGTTACCAATCATGTAATCAAGAACCGCCGGATCAAAGAATCGGAAGGCTTTCGCGTTATGAAAAAAGAATCCACCCATCCACCCATCATCTCATGGGAAGGCCAGGCTGTTGGGCTTCTCGATCAGACCCTGCTGCCTCATGAGGAGAAATTCATCCTCTGTGATACCCTCCCGGCGCTCTGGGAGGCGATCAAGTCGCTGCGTGTTCGTGGAGCACCGGCAATCGGAGTCTCCGCAGCCTATGGGGTGGTGCTGGCGGCGGAGCTGTGCCGAACCATGGATCCGGATGTGTTTGCCCGTGAGGTTCATGAAGGCATCGATTACCTTGCCACCTCCCGTCCCACTGCGGTGAACCTCTTCTGGGCACTGGAGCGGATGCGGGGCTGTCTCGATTCGATGGCGGGCAGCGGTGTGGCACAGCAGAAGGCGCATCTGCTTGAGGAGGCGCGGCGAATTGAAGCGGAAAACAACCAGGTCTGTGAAACACTTTCGGAAGCCGGCGCAAATCTCCTCAAGGATGGTTTCCGGGTCATCACTCACTGCAATGCCGGGGGGCTGGCCTGCGGCAATTTTTATGGAACCGCTCTGGGTGTGATTCTCAAAGCTTCAGAACAGGGGAAGAGGATTTCTGTCTATGCCGATGAAACCCGTCCGCTTCTCCAGGGGAGCCGGCTGACCGCTTATGAGCTTCACAAAGCGGGGGTTCCGGTCACTCTGCTGTGTGACAACATGGCCGGGCATGTGATGCGGACAATCGGGGTCGATGCAGTTATTTTCGGGGCCGATCGGATCGCTGCCAATGGGGATACCGCAAACAAAATCGGCAGCTACTCGCTTTCTGTGCTGGCCAGGGAACATGGAGTTCCTGTCTATGTCGCTGCCCCTCTTTCCACAGTCGATTTCACTTTATCCAGCGGGGAGCTGATTCCGATTGAGGTGCGCAACTCCGCTGAGGTGGCAGGATTCGCCGGAATTCGTACCGCTCCTGAGGGAGTCGAGGTGTATAACCCCGCTTTTGATGTCACTCCGGCTCGATACATCACAGCCATCATTACTGAAGCGGGAGTCCTCTATCCCCCGTTTGAAAAGTCATTGGGGCGGCTGGCTCCGGGCTATTCGACCGTGTCATAACCATCCCAGTGATTTCCGCCGGGATCGATCCCCCAGCCATCATCGAAAAGAAAACCGGATTTCACCGGGCGATGCAAAACAACCGTGTGCATCCTGGATCGCGCAGATAAAGCTGTGTGTCGCCAGCCAGTCACCCAGCTCCGCCAGATCCTCTTTTCCATAAGGGGTGCGGATCAGCACAGCTGATTCATTCATCGACATCCCGCCTCATGATCTGGTATTCTGGATGAACTGATTTCTCCTGGAGTTGTAAAAAGTCCCGCCCGCATCAGGGATAAATCCCGGAATTCTGGAGGGTGAAGAGATGAAGGCACGCCATTTCCTGCAGTTGTTCGGAATCCTGTTCCTGATTCAGGATCCCATCCATGTCCAGGCGGAGGGAAGCATGAACAAGCTCTGGTATCGCAAGCCGGCAAGGGTCTGGGAGGAAGCATTGCCATTGGGAAATGGACGCCTGGGCGCCATGGTTTTTGGAGGCGGCACACACGATCGCCTTCAGCTCAATGAAGACACACTCTGGTCGGGGGAGCCGAAGGACTGGAACAACCCCGATGCACCCAACTGGCTGCCGAAGGTTCGGGAAGCCCTCTTCAATGGAGACTATGTCCTTGCCGACCGGCTCTCGAAAAATATGCAGGGGCCATACAACCAATCCTACCAGCCTCTTGGTGATCTCTCGATCGACTTCGACTCACCGTCAGAGCCGGCGGACTTGTATCGGGAGCTGGATCTTGAGTCGGGCGTTGCACTGACACGCTTCAATCTGGCTGGAGTGCAGATCGAACAGAAGGTTTTCATCAGCTTTCCAGACCAGGTTCTCGCAGTTCTTCTCACTGCAGACAAACCGGGAGGTTTGTCTTTTTCCACACACATGACCTCGGATCTCCATCACCAGGTGATTTCAGAAGGGTCAAATACCCTCGCAATGCGTGGCAAAGCTCCGGCTCATGTGGAACCCGCATACAAGAAGGCGGAACCGTCGATTGTGTATGAAGATTCCCCGGAAGGGAGAGGGATGCGTTTCTCCGTTTTTTTGCGGGCGATCCCGCAGGGGGGGCATGTCAAAGTGGATCCTTCGGGGAAACTGATTCTCGAAAAGGCCGATTCAGTTTGTCTGCTGCTGGCTGCAGATACCAGCTTCAATGGATTTAACCGTTCTCCGAGCAGAGAAGGGGTCAATCCCGATATCGAGGCTCTGAAGTTTCTAGATCAGGCCACACACACATCCCCCGGTGAGCTGCTCAACAGGCATATCAATGACCATGCCTCGCTTTTTCGGAGGGTCACTCTCGATCTGGGACAGCCAGCGGATCATCTGCCGACCGATGAGAGGGTGCTGGCCTTTATGCAGGGGAACCAGGATCCAGGCCTGGCGGCATTGATTTTTCAATATGGGAGATACCTGCTCATGGCCAGCTCCAGGCCTGGAACCCAGCCGGCCAATCTGCAGGGAATCTGGAACCATGAGATTCGCCCCCCCCTGGTCCAGCAACTGGACCCTCAACATCAATGCCCAGATGAATTACTGGCCAGCAGAAAACTGCAACCTGAGTGAGTGCCATCACCCAATGCTCGCATATATTGCCGAGCTTGCTGAGAACGGAAAGGAGACCGCCCGAGTCAATTACCAGCTGCCGGGGTGGGTGTCTCATCATAATGGGGATCTGTGGCGGCAGTCGGCTCCGGTGGGGAACTATGGGCAGGGCAGCCCGCAGTGGGCCATGTTCAACATGAGCGCCGCCTGGCTGTGCATGGATCTGTGGGAGCACTATGCCTTCAACCAGGATGAGGGCTTCCTGCGGAATGAGGCCTATCCGCTGATGAAAGGAGCCGCTGAATTCTGTCTGGCCTGGCTGATTCCCGGCCCGGATGGACACCTGGTGACCGCCCCTTCCACCTCCACTGAGAACAGTTTTTTCACTCCGGATGGCCAGGCCGCGCAGCTCAGCATTGCCTCGGCACAGGATATGGCATTAATCTGGGATTTGTTCACCAACTGCATTGAAGCCAGCCGAATTCTGGGTATCGATCAGGACTTTTCCGCGCAAGTCCAAAAAGCACGTGAAAAACTTTTCCCATACCAGGTTGGCTCCCAGGGCCAGCTCCAGGAGTGGTCGGTGGATTTCAAGGAACCCGAGCCTCACCATCGCCACATGTCTCACCTGATCGGTTTTTTCCTGGCAGCCAGATCACCCCGGAAAACGATCCGCGTCTGACTGATGCGGTTCGACGCTCCCTTGAGCTCCGCACCGATGACAGCACCGGCTGGTCCATGGCCTGGAAGCTGAACCTGTATGCACGCCTTATGGATGGGGATCATGCCCACAAGATGCTGGGTTACCTGTTGCGGCTGGTGGACAGGAACGAGATCCGGTCCCATGGGGGCGGAGTCTATCCCAACCTGTTCGATGCCCATCCCCCTTTTCAGATCGATGGCAATTTCGGAGCCACTGCCGGCATCGCGGAAATGCTTCTGCAGTCACACCGTCGCACACCGGAGGGGGGGTACATTCTTGATCTCATTCCGGCATTGCCGGCCGCCTGGCCTGCTCTCAGAGTCACCGGATTGCGAGCGCGTGGGGGAGTCACAGTCGGCCTGACCTGCCGGGATGGGAAGCTGACAGAGGCCCAGCTCCTCTCAGACCGTGATGGAACCTTTACAGTTTCGATCAAAGGGCATCAGCAGCAGGTCACTCTGGTCAAAGGCATCCCGATGATAATCACCCCGAAGCCAGGCGGCTGATAAAAGCGGGGGGTATTCTCCTCCGGGATTGCCACCTGATTTACCGGAGAGGGGTTCAGATGAAATACATCAAGGCTGCCTTCTCGTCCTGAGAGAGAATCTCGACCCGGTGCAGGGCATCCTCAAGAGTGGTGGCATCCAGAATCTGGGCGGTGGCATCGCGAACATCCTTCATCACCACACGGATGCCGCAGGCATGTTCATCCACACACTCATCACACTTGTGGTAGGCGGTCTGGCTGACACATGGCAGAGGAGCCAGGGGGCCATCCAGCAGTCGAATCACCTGCCCGAAAGTGATCAGGCCGGGGGATCTTCCGAGCATGTATCCCCCATGTTTGCCTTTCTTGCTCTGGAGTATCCCGCTGTTTTTCAACTCCAGCAGAATCAGTTCGAGAAACTTTTTGGGGATGTTTTCTTTTTCAGCAATCTCGGAAATCAGGATCGGACCTTTTCCATAGGATTCCGCAAGACTGAGCAGGGCTTTCAGTGCATATTTGGTTTTTTTGGTCAGCATGAAAACAGACTTCAGGCGAACAACAGCTTGTAAATGAAGGGGATTGGGGCTTCCCCCGATCTTTATACCAGCAGCTCGAGGATCCCTTCGAGCTCCCGTTTCATCAGTGAGATTTCTCTCTGAAGCCCCTCGGGAGTCGTTTCGACTTCGATTCCGGTCGCGAGTTTCTTTTCGGCTCCCTCGAGGGTGTATCCCTGGTTGTACAGCAGGTCGATGATCTGAAACAGGATTTCGAGGTCATTGCGTGAATACTTGCGCTGATTCCCTCCCACACGCCGCGGGCGTAGACGGCTGAATTTGGTTTCCCAGTAGCGCAGCACATGTGGTTCAACACCGGTGTATTCGCTGACCTCGCTGATCGAGTAGTACACCTTATCCGGGATATCCGCTCGCATTCTCACCATGTTCCTGCATTCCTTACCCTTCGATTTGATGACTGAAAAAGACAAACGACACTATGGGCGATCCCGGAACGAACTCCATCCCTCGCACCCTGAAATTGAAACCATTCCATGTCCTCACTGGAAGATTACACCAAAAACCGAACCAGGGTCTAACCCTCTTTTCCCATCGGGATAGAGATAGAAACTGGAAAGAGGTATTTTTATGTTCCATGCAGACAGCCACCCTTCCTGAAATCAGTGTTGTGATCCCGGCTCTCAATGAGGTTGAGAACCTCGATACCTTGTTTGCCAGCCTGACCCGAACTCTGGATTCCCTCGAGCGGCCTTATGAAATTATTGTGGTCGATGATGGCAGCACCGATGGAACCTTTGAAAAGGTGGTGGAGCATTCGAAGCACAACCCCAGGATTCGGGGAGCGAAGCTGCGGCGCAACTATGGGAAATCCAGCGCTCTTGCCAGCGGATTCGATCTGGCCATTGGCTCGATTGTCCTGACACTCGATGCCGACAATCAGGATGACCCCACTGAGATTCCACGCTTCCTTGAAAAGCTCGAGCAGGGATACGATCTGGTTTCCGGCTGGAAACGGAACCGGCAGGATCCCGGCACCCGTGTCCATGCCTCCCACCTGTTCAACGGGGTCATTCGGATGCTTACCGGGATTCGGCTGCATGATTTCAACTGCGGCTTCAAAGCCTGCCGTGCCGAGGTGGTCAAAACAGTTCCCTTATATGGCGAATGGCACCGCTTCATTCCAGTCCTAGCTGCTGACCTTGGCTTCCGTGTCACCGAAGTGGAGGTTCACCACCAGCCCCGCACCCATGGAAAATCACGGTATGGCCTTGAACGCTATTTCCGTGGCTTTGCCGACTGCCTGTCCCTGATGGTTTTATCGCGGTATGCCGAACGCCCCGGGCATCTGTTCATGGGGATCGGTTTTTCACTCTTCCTGCTCGGGCTGGTGCTGGTGGGATTGATGCTGCTGTTTCAGGCCAGCTCGAAGGGATGGTTTTTCTTCGGGCTTTTCAGTGTGATGTCCCTGCAGTTCATTCTCATCGGCATGATCGCAGAGCTTCTGGTCAGCCGGATCGGCCTGAGGCGCCATCGCAATGCAATTCGGGAAACAGTGGGATTTCCAAAGGATTCCGAACCGAATGATCTGGGGTGATTTTCAGCAGGTCAGGTTTCAGAGGCTTTGCGCCGGCCGAGATTGACCAGCTCAGCGAGCATTTCATCCTCTGTCCGGATGATACCGGCCTGCATCTGGATGAAACGTTTCGCCAGCAGGAGCGACACCATGTCTTCTTCAAGCCCGGGTTCCCCGGCTGCCACCAGTTTATCGGATACCGATTCCGGAGCTGAGGGGGTGAGGTTCTCGCTTGCAGGAACTGCCGCAGGCTGGGAGAGGCGGTTCGCAATGCCCTCGACCTGCTGCACATTCCTCTGGATTCCAGGAAGAATGGATGAGATGGATTGAATCATGAGTTTTTCGATCCTGCAAATCATTGTAAGGCAATCATAATTTAGATTTCAATCATTTCTTGTGGAGGTTCCTGCGAATGTTTTATTGGAGATGCTTGGAAAATTGCCAGATTCTAGCCCTTTTTATGCTGTTTTTCCTGACTCTCGCTCAAGCTCAGGATTCGCCACAACCCTCGGGGACAATTTCGGTCCTGGATTTCGGGGCGGTTGGGGATGGGCTGGCTGACAATACGCAGGCATTTCAGGCCGCCCTGAACAGTGCGGGAGAAGCCGGCGGTGGAGTGGTGCAGGTGCCGGTCGGGAAGTTTCTGATCAAGGGCCACCTTGTCATTCCAAGGAATGTCACACTCGAGGGGGCCTGGCGTGCACCGCAGCGTGGAGTTCCTGTGGATGGGGGAACCACACTTCTGGCAGTGGAAGGCAAAGGAAATCCGGATGGAACTCCCTTTATCACCCTTCGGACTGGGGCAACCCTCTCAGGCATATCGGTTTTCTACCCGGAACAGATCATCGCCGATCCGCCTCATGCCTACCCATGGACCATCCAGTCCAATTCCGAAGGGGATCCAGTCGATCCAGGCAGTGTCGACAATTGCTCGATTCTCAATGTCACTCTGATCAATCCATACCAGGCGGTGGACTTCGGCACCCATGTCACCGGCAGGCACTGGATTCAGGGGCTGTATGCCCAGGCGCTCTATCGGGGGCTGTTTATCGACAAGTGTTATGATGTCGGTCGGATTGAAAATATCCACTTCTGGCCTTTCTGGGATGTCAACCCCAACAGCCCTCTGTGGAAATTCACCGGCCGGGAAGGAACCGCCTTTCTCATCGGGCGGACCGATGGAGAAATGGCCTTCAACCTGTTCTCGATTTTCTACAACAAAGGGATGCACTTCGTGAATCGGGGTTCACAGCCGGGTTCGGGGGTTTATACCCACTGCTATATGGATATTTCTCCCTGTGCGGTCCAGGTGGATGCAGTGATGGAAAATGCCGGCATCTCCTTTGTGAATGGGATGTTCATGTCCACAGTCCGGGTTGGAAAAGACAACCCCGGCCAGGTCAAATTTACCGGTTGTGGTTTCTGGGCCACAATGGAGTGCACCTCCCATGCCATTCTCGATGGGCTGGGAGCTGTCTTTTTCGAGTCCTGCCATTTCAGCAACTGGGACCGGACAAAACAGGGAGAAGCCTGCATCACTGCAGAAAACCGCCGCCTGGTTGTCACCGGGTGCGAGTTCTCAACACAGAATGATGAAGACTGGAAAATCCGGCTCGGAAAAGGGGTCCGCTCGGCGGTTATCCAGGGGAATCTGATGCCGGGCAGTGAGGGTATTCTGAACATGTCTCTTCCCAATGCCGATGTTCAGATTGAGGGAAATTCTGTTGAAAAGCACACCGGTTTTCTGGGCGACTGGCTGCTCCTGGGTGGTTTTCCAAATCCAGCCATTGAATCCTCATCGCCAGAAATTTTGAACCGTGCGGGTTTGGCAACCGATTACCTGCAGGCAATGGGGGGTGAATCGAAGGCTGTCCTTGCCCCACAAACCTCTGTTTCTTTTCTGGATATCGACAATGCCACCCGGGAGGTAACATCACGGCCTGCGGCAGCCGGACGAGACCATCGCATCAACCTGAAAAATCCACTGCAGTCCCGCCCGCGTGTCACCTATGCCTTTACCTGGATTGAGTCGGCCACCGAAACCGAGGCGGTTTTCTTTTTCGGTTCGAATGATTCGGCAAGGGTCTGGCTGAATGGCAAACTGATTCATGAAGCCCTGGCACCCGGTGGCCGCCCCTGCCTGGTGGGAAATGATTCCTTTACCGGCCAGCTGAAAAAAGGCTGGAACCCTCTGCTGGTCAAAGTCGAAGATGGAGGGGGTCATGCCTGGGAATTTACAATCGAAGGATACGATTCCTCAGGAAAGCCTCTGGCATGTCGCAGCCGGAGGGAATAAGGCTGGGGGAATCATGATCTCGATCGCGGAAGGAAGCACCAGCTCCGGAAACACTCCATAAACCCTGTTCCGGTGTGTTACGATGCCGTGCTATGCCTGCGGAGCTTCCCAGTCTTCATGCAATTTACCGCCTGCTGCGAAAACACTTCGGGCATCGTGACTGGTGGCCGGGAGAAACCCCTCTCGAAGTCATTGTTGGAGCGATTCTGACTCAGAACACCGCCTGGAAGAATGTCGAAAAGGCGATAGGAAAGCTCAAGGAAGAAAAACTCCTTTCCATCCCACGCCTGCGCGAGATCGATGAACAGATACTGGCCGGCTGTCTGCGCTCCTCAGGCTACTACAACCAGAAGGCGAAAAAGATCAAGGCCTTCATCGCTTTCCTGGATGAGAATTATCACGGCAGCCTGTCCCAGATGAAAAAAGCGCCACTCGAACGGCTTCGTCATGAGCTCCTGCAGGTTCATGGGATCGGTCCGGAGACAGCGGACAGCATCCTCCTGTATGCCCTCGAGAAACCGATTTTTGTGATTGATGCCTACACACGGCGCATCTTCACACGGCACTTTTATTTTTCAAGTGAGCCTTCGTATGCCCAGGCTCAGGATTTTTTTCAGGCACACTGCCCGGAAGATATCGCGCTTTATAATGATTACCACGCCCAGATTGTGGCCTGCGGGAACCGTTACTGCAAACCAACTCCCCGCTGTGAGGGATGCCCGCTCGAGCACCTGCCCCATCGGGTCGAAACAAAGTATACAAAAACAGGAGAAAAGCCATGACCGAATTTCAGGGAAAGGTACGCCTTCAGGATGCTGTTCTGGCCAATATGGTCACCCTGTCAGCGATTCTGGAGTACCTCGATCAGATGCATCCGGGGGCTAAAGATATCATCGACCGCCGTGCGGTTGAAATCGCGCACAACCTCAAGGCCTCCCAGCCTTCTTTTTCAGATCAGGATGCGGATCATGGACAGGATTGAGGAATTCCAAGCCAAGCGCCAACGGCTTCTGGGGCTGCTGGATCGCCACCAGCTGGCGGCTGTGGTGCTTACACGGCGCAGCAACTTCGCCTGGCTGACCTGTGGTGGGCAGAACTATGTGGGGACAGCGACTGAAATGGGTGTGGGCAGCCTGGTGGTTACTCATGATCAGGTCTGCCTGCTCTCAAGCAACATCGAGAATGCACGCCTGCTCGAAGAGGAGTGCCGGGACCTTCCACTGAAACCCATGGTCCTCGAATGGCCCACCGAAGGAGCCGGCAGAGAAAAAGCATTGCAGCAATTCCGCCTTAACGGTCCAGTCGGTGCCGATTCAGGAATCGCCGATATCGATCTGAGCCGTGAGCTGATGCTTCAGCGTCGGCCTTTGCTATCCGGTGAAATCGCACGATATCGGTCCCTTGGCCGGGATGCCGGATCGGTCATGAACCGTGCAGCCCTGGCGCTCAGGCCCGGAATGAGCGAACTGGCAGCCGCTTCCCTCCTGGTTGGAGCGGCACTTGAAATGGGCATTGAAGCCACTGTGCGCCTGGTGGCTTTCGATGAACGCATCGACCGTTACCGGCATCCCATCCCGACATCGAAAACTCTAACCGGCCGCGCCTGCTGGTGCTCGGAGCACGGCGCCATGGCCTGATCACAAGCCTGTCACGCATGGTCAGCTTTGGAAAAGTTTCGAATGAACTCCGTCATAAACAGGAAGCGGTTTGCCGGGTTGATACTGTGCTGAACCTTGCCAGCACCCCAGGCACACCCCTTTCGGAGGTCCTGCAGCAGGGAATCGAGCAGTATGCGCTGGAAGGATTTTCTGATGAATGGCATCACCACCACCAGGGTGGCCTGACCGGTTATGAAGGACGGGATGTTCGAGCCACGCCGGATGCTCCGGATCTCATTCAAGCACCCGATGCAGTCGCCTGGAATCCAAGCATCACCGGTGTCAAATCCGAGGATACTTTCCTGGTCAGAGATAAGGGTGTTGAAAATCTGACCCTGTCAGAGGACTGGCCACAGATTACCTCATCGACTTCTCTGGGAACTCTGGCGCGCCCGGATATTCTGGAAAGGTGATGCGAAAAGTGGACCCTTTCCCGGGGTTGGACTCCACCTCGATGCCTGCTCCCATGCTCCTGGCCAATTGGCGGGTAATGAATAACCCCAGCCCTTTTCCCGGCCCCATGGACTGACCCGGGCTGCTGCCGCCGCGTTCAAAGAGATGCTCCAGCATTTCTGAAGGAATCCCGCAGCCGGTATCGGCAACCATCAGGCTCATCTGATTCTCATTCTTTTCGAGCACTATTCTGACATGTCCCGCTTCGGGTGTGTGGTTCAGGGCATTGGTGAGGAGGTTGTCCAGAATCCGGCCAACAGAACCTTGAGGCCCCCTGGCAAGGACAGGGAAAGGAGGATGAGAGGCCTCCAGCTGAATCCCTTTCATCAAAGCGGCCCCGGAAAAGCGATCCACTGCATCCAGTATCTCCCGGTTCAAATCGATCTCCGTGTCCTGCCCTCGTGGCGAGTGGATTCCCAGCCATTCGAGCAGGTTGTCAGCCATCATCTGAAGCTGGGAGCAATTGCTTCTGATTGACTGAAGCGACTGTTCCTGAGGAGCACCCTGAATTTTTCGTTCCAGCAGAGCCACTGTTGTCAGGATTCGTGTCAGCAGAGATCGAGTGTCATGGTGGAAGTCTTCAAAAACTTCTTTCAGGGAGTCATCGATCCGCTGGCGGTCACACAGCGGCCTGCTTTGATCTGAATCGGATTCAGGCGCCGCTACCATGTTTTCGTAAAAGGATCGCCTACATGGGACCGGCTCTGTGTGGTGTCGGATGTCCACCGAGTAGGCAAATCCTCCTCGAAAATCTTCTCAGCCAGGCCGCTGGAGTGGCGTGCGATCGCTTCGAAAATTTTTTGGGCGATGATGAGATTTCCGAGGCGGTTGGCATGGACTCCATCATAGTGGATGAACCAGTCCGGTCCCGCCTCAGCCGACCAGACATCGGCCAGGATGCAGTCATATTCGGCTGCCAGGCCACGAATGCAGTCATTATAGCGAAGGGTGAGCTCCACACTGCCCTTGTCATAAGGGGGAAAGCTTTTCCATCCAGTCATGTAATACACGGTGGTCAGCACAGTGACCGGAGCGCAGGCTTTACGGACTTCTTCAATAATCGTGGCCATGTCGGCGCGGAAGTCGCTCAGGGGCATTCCCGCACGCATGTCATTAAGCCCATAGGCGAGGATGAACAGGTCTGGCTGGTTGTCGATGACATCTTTCCGGTATCGTTCCATGGCACTCGGCTTGCGTGAGTCGGCGTATCCCGGGCTGCGTGGGGAAATGGCATTTGCCCCAATGCCCTTATTGATAGACTCGATCGGTTCACCCTGGCATTCCGAGATAAGACGAGCCAGGATATCGGCATAACGGTCTTCAGTCTTCGGCAGCCAGGGTCCTCCCTCGACTGTGCTCTCTCCCAGAATGACCAGCCGTTTATAAGGGGTTTTCCGGTAATCCTTCGGATGTTCCATGTGAGTATCCTCCTCCTTCTTCAGGCTTGAGGGTGAACAACAATCTTCATTCCCTGGCGGGACTCCATGGCCTCGAAGGCTTCATGGATGCGCGACAGTGGGAAGTGATGTGTGATGATCGGTTCGGTCCGCACAGATCCATTTTCCAGCAGGCGGACAGCGATTTCATGGTGGCGCGGCACGCAGCCATGCGAGCCGGTCACAAAGCATTCCTTGTAATGAATTGTGTTGGAGAGCACGCTCATCGGGCGAGTTCCCTTGGGGAGTCCGCCGAACAGGTTGACATACCCGCGATGGGACACCATCTCGATGGCCTGTTCATGTGCTTCGACCGATCCGGAGGTGGTCACGACAATATTGGGACCCTCTCCACCGGTTTCCTCCCGGCAGCGCTGGACCACATCCTCATCTTCGGTGCAGATATACACATCCGCATTATAGGCTTTGGCGATTTCGAGGCGTTTTGCGGCTGCGTTGAATGGCGATGACCTTGACTGCCCCCATCACCCGCGCCAGGTCGATCATCATGCAGCCGATCGGCCCAAGCCCCATGATGGCCACTGTCCTGCCGATGGACATGTTCACAATCTCGAGGCCATTGATGGCGCACCCCAGGGGTTCCGCCAGCGAGGCGGTATCAAAGGTGATCTTATCCGAAAAGGGGGTGACAGGCCCTTCCTCAAGCAGCAGGCGGGGCAGTTTCATGTACTGGGCGAAGGCGCCCGGGATCTGATAACCCACCGCATAATTGATCGCGCAGTTATTGCCATATCCATTCCGGCACCACCAGCATTGGCCACACGGAACATCCGCACCAATCGCCACACGGTCTCCCTCCTTCACCCGGGTGACATTCTCCCCCACCTTGACCACCACACCGCTGGTTTCATGCCCGATTATCGCTGGTGGAACCACGCGCGGATTGCCATGGCGAAATATGCGGATATCGGATCCGCACACAGAAACCGATTCGACCCGCAACAAGGCGGAGTCTGCATCGATCTCCGGAGTGGGGAGCTCTTTGAGGGTCAACTGGTTGAGGTCTTCAAGAACAGCAGCAAGCATCTGGATGATCCTTTCCGGGTTAATTTGTTTGATCGGGAGTTATGAGAACCTTTGAAAAAAATTCTGTGCGATCTCGCATCATGGAAAATGCCCCGGCTCCCGCATTCAGTGCGATTCGATGAGTAACAAGTTTCGAGAGATGGATCCGATGTGAGGCCAGCGCTTCGAGAACATCGCTCCAGTCATTCCGGTTGCCGGTGTGGCTGTATTCGGAGTTCCAGGTCCCGCAGATGCGGACCTCGCGTCGCATCACCTGTGAAATCAGTTCCATCGGAAGAGTGACATCCCCGGATGGATTTCCGAGCAGGACCACCCTCCCGCCGCGGGCAGCCGCAGCGAGGGCCTGAAGGGTTGTGGGAGGACATCCAGCCGCCTCGATTGCCAGATCGACTCCGCGTTTGCCAGTGAGGTGGTTGAGAACCGACAGAGGATCCTCCATGCGAGAGTCAAAGACATGCTCAAATCCCAGATCATGCGCCAGGGCCAGCTTTTCCGGAATGATATCGAATAAAATGATCTGCGAAGCTCCCAGGGCACGCGCCCACTGGGCTGCCATCACCCCGATCGGCCCGGCGCCGAAAATCGCCACACTCTCCCCGATGCCGGTCCCACCTCCACAACGCACCGCATGAAGCGCCACTGCCGCCGGTTCGGTCATCGAAGCCTCTTCGAGAGACACCCCCGGCGGGAATCTTCAGAAGGTTTCTCTCCGGGGCGATGACATATTCTGCAAACCCCCCATCGCTGCGTGAACCGAGGTAATCATAATCATGGCACATGACATACTTTCCCTGCTCGCAGGCAGCGCATCTTCCGCACCACAGCAAAGGAAAGACAGCCACCGGATCGCCAACCTGAAAACGGGTGACTCCCTCGCCCAGTTCTTCCACCACTCCGGCAAATTCATGCCCTGGTATGGTTGGAAAGCGATAGGTTCCTTTGACAAACACCCTCGGGATATCGGATCCGCACACCCCGCAGAAGGCGATCCGAACCTTCACTTCACCCCAAGCAGGGCCGGGCTGAGGAACCTCCTCGTATCGCAGATCGCCAACTGAATGCAGCACCAGCGCGTGCATCCGATCCCCTCGATTTTTCATGACCGATCCGCCATGCCCTTTCCCGCGGGTTTGAGCCCCAATTGAATGGAATCAAGCGTCTTAAGGTAATTTTCCCTGAGTGACCCCTCAGGATGGAAGAGGCTGCTGGTCCCCGCAACAAGGATGTCGGCGCCAGATGCCACCATGCGGGGGATATTTTCGAAACTCACATTCCCATCCACCTCGATGGGAATCCTGCGGTTTTTTTCATCCAGATATTTTCGGCAGGCCTCGATCTTGCCGAGTGCGGAAGCCACCAGCTTCTGCCCGGCATACCCCGGGTTGACTGTCATCAGCAGGATAAAATCGAGCTTATCCAGGACATAATCCATAACCGACAGCGGGGTTGCAGGATTGAGCGCCAGGCCGGCCAGGATGCCCTGCTCACGGATCAGGCTGAGTGTACGATCGAGGTGAATGGAGGACTCCGCATGAACTGAAATCATCTGCACCCCGATTGCCGCCACTTCTCGAATGAAGAAGTCATTGTTTTCAACCATCAGGTGAACATCGAATGGGAGGCTTGTTTTGGGGCGCAGCTGCCTCAGGGTTTCCAGGCCCAGGGGCATGTTTGGAACAAAGTGGGCATCCATGATGTCCATGTGCAGCAGGTCGATTCCGAGTTTTTCCAGCCTGCGAGCCGATTCCTCGAGGTGGCACAGGTCGGCACACATGATTGATGGAGCGATACAAATCCTCCTGCCGGCTCCATCAGTCGGAGTTATTTCCACTGGGAGCGGTCGAACCATTTCGGCCGACACGGGGCCACGGGAGACAAAAACCCCTTTCAGGTACTGTAAGGAGTCACGCAGTTCGCCTTCGAGATGCTCATCGGTATAATCCCTCCCTGTTTTTGGACCGCCGATCTCCAGGTAACCCACAAGTTCGGAAACCGGCAGCTGGCCGGCATGGGCATACAGGCAATCGACCACCTTTGGAATATCGACAATGCCTCTGGCACGCTGTCCTTCCGAAAATCCGAAGGTTGAGTTGAAGAGGGCATCGGTGTTTTTCAGGTGGAGTTCGGTGGTGAACGGCAGGGCAGCCTCGAGCAGCTGCATGTTGTCCCACACGACCCTCTTTTCCCGATCGGCATAACCATGCGCCACATCGACACAATAACCGATCGAGCTGGTTGTTTCCGGATGTTCCTGATGATAAGCGAGCAGTTCTTCCGCCATATCGCTCATCTCATCGGGCAGAGTGGGGGGTTCGGCCAGGCAGGACATCGGCTCGATGCCCAGGACCGGCACCCCCTTCGAATGGGCGAAGCGCATCAGGGCTTTCATGTGGTCGATGTAGCACCGTATGCCCTGGTTCTTCAGGCCCATCCGATCTCTCAGGACCGCTCCGGGATTGGAGCCAACCGATCTGGCTCCAACCAGGCCGCCCACCTCGATCAGGCGTTCGAAGTTCCGGCGGGCCACATCGACAAAGCCGGCTTCGGGCCTGAAGAATCCTCCGAGTTCGCGATGTGCGGTGAAGAGGCTCGATATTGAAATGTCGAAATGGTCCGCCTCATGCCTCAGTTGTTTGAAGAAATCATCCGGCAGCTGGTAAATTTCGAAAAATGTTCCCAGCTGGACATGATGGATTCCTTCTTCAGCGA
>LMZT01000131.1 GCA_001567115.1 Candidatus Hinthialibacteria bacterium OLB16
ATGAAACGGCAAACCAACTGTGCCGCTGGTCTGTGCCTTTCGTGGGCGGGCTGGTCCAGGGGGGAATCGACCATGTCCAGCCTCTCGGAGTGGAGTCGCTGTGCAAGCTGGTGGTGGCTTACCTGCCGGAATGGTCGCACTATGTCCTGATTTCGGAGAGCCGTGCGACCGGATTGATTCTGGTAGTAGCGGGCACGCTTTTCCAGCAGCTGATCCTGTACAGTGTGGTGCAAACCTTTGAGCCGGGTGGGATTTGGGGTAAAACTGCAATCATGGAGACCCTGGGACTGATTCTCTGGAATATGGCCTTGTGGCTTCTGGTGTTCGAACGCTTCATGCCGATCCCTGAAAAGGAAATTACAGCCTGAACCATGCGGCAGCTGTCTTACCCGGCCGATCGCGCCAAAAATCCGGACCAGATCAACGAGCGGACTCGTGATGTCCTGCTGGTGCGAGCCGATGGGATGCGGCTGTTCATCCTGATACTGTTCGGGATTCTGGTTTTCCGCCTCTATTCGCTTCAGTTTCTTTCTCGTGAACGATTCGAAGATCAGGCCCGGAAGAATGTCGAAAAAAAAAGTCATAACCGATCCGGTCCGGGGGCGCATACTGGATCGGGCGGGAAACCTGCTGGTCTCCAATGAGCCATATTTCCGCCTGGTCCTGGACCGTTCCTGGGGAGGGCATGGCAGTGATGGAATTTCTGCGCAGGAGGCGCGCCGGGGCATTCTCCGTGTGGGTGAACTGCTGGGCTGGCAGGTTGAGCACACCGAGCAGAAACTCGCTTTGCTGAAGGATGTCTACCGGGGCTGGGTGGATGAGAAAAATCGTTCCGCCTCAGGGTATGTCATCCTTGAAGACCGGCTGGAGTTTCCGGAAATGGTTCTTATCCGGGAACACAGCCGGGAACTGCCGGGCATCCGGATCGAGGAAGGAGAAAGGCGCAAGTATTATCAGGGGAGGCTGGCCTGCCACATTCTGGGGTATACCGGGCCGATCCAGCGCGAAGATTTCCTGGCTCTCAAGGAACAGGGCTACCGCATGACTGACTGGATCGGGAGGGATGGGTTGGAGCGTGCCCAGGATGAAGTTCTGCGTGGCAAGCGCGGAGTTTCATGGCAGAGAAGGTATGCCACAAACCTGGTCGAAGAGGAGATTCTGTCCAAGCGAATCCCCCCAACCCCGGGTGAGGATCTGTTTCTTTCTCTCGACCTGGGGATGCAATCCTATGCGGAAAGTCTGCTGGCAGAGAAAACAGGGGCGATCGCGGCAGTCGATCCGCGCAATGGCCAGGTGCTGGCCCTGGCAAGCAGCCCGGGTTTCAACCTGGAACTGTTTCGTGGCGGCATCCAGCCAAAAGATTATCAGGAACTGCTTTCGGCCCCGGGGAAGCTCTTCGTGGATCGTGCGATCGGAAAAGGAGGCGGGGGGTATCCGCCAGGCTCGGTTTTTAAAATTGTGACCACAATCGCCGGCCTCGAGGAAGGAATCATTACGACCGGGACCAATTTCCATTGCAGCGGCGGGATACCGGTGGGGCGCCATTTCAAACGCTGCCATAAACGCAGCGGGCATGGATCTTTGGATTTATATGGAGCCTTCAGGGGATCCTGCGATGTATTTTATTACCGTGTCGGCGAGCGCCTTGGGCCTGAGGTCCTGGCCAGGTATTCGCGAGGGCTGGGCCTGGGATCAAAAACCGGGCTGCCTCCTGAATTGCATGAAACCGCCGGACTGGTTCCCGATCCGGGATGGAAGATTGTCAACTCGAAGTATGGGGGCTGGGGCCTGGGAGACACCTTGAATACGGCAATCGGCCAGGGGTTTCTGCTGGTGACACCCTTGCAGATTGCCATGCTCACAGCCTATGTGGCCAATGGGGGGCATCTGCTCAAGCCGCAGCTGGTCTCACACCGACGCAATGCCAGCGGGGAGATCACCTGGCAGGCAGAGGCTGTCGCACGCGAAAGCATCCCGGTCTCGAGTGAGACCATCCGGATCGTTCAGGAATGCATGCGGCGTGTGGTGAATGAACCGGGCGGCACCGGGCGTGCCGCTCACCTCAAGGAGATCGTTGTTGCCGGGAAGACCGGAACCGCCGAGCATTATAAGAAACCTTCGGATGCCTGGTTCTGTTGTTATGCGCCCTTCGAGGCCCCGGAGGTGGCTGTCGCGGTGGCAATCGAGGGAGGCGGTCATGGAGGAGCCACCTCAGCACCGATCGCGAGGAAGTTTCTGGAGTATTTTTCCGGGATCGGATCACCGCACCCAAAGAAGAAGTTGTTTCCAATGAGGTAGTGGACTAAACAGGGCAGTCAACAGGAGGAAACCATGAACAGCAGAGACCGCATCCAGCACATTCTGGCCGGCCAGCCTGGAGATTGCATACCGGTCCTGCCGATCGTCCACACGGCCCTGGCACACATCGAGGGGGTGCCGCCAGGCCGGTATTTCACCGATTCCGAAATCATGGCGCAGGTGGCGGTCCGCTCCGCACAGCGATTTGGATTCGATGGCGTGCAGCTCACTCTCGGAGTCATCGCGGAGCCGGAGGCGCTGGGAGCGGTTGTCGCTTTTTCACCGGATTCCGCCCCGGTGCTGAAGGAAAGGCTTCTGGCTGATCCGGGCCGGATGGATGCATTGCGGAAAATCAACATCGCTTCAGGTGGCCGGCTGCCGATGTTCCAGCAGGCGGTCTCTCGTGTGGTAAATGAAATCGGAGATCATACCTTTGTGATTTCGACCCTGCGCGGCCCACTGAACATCGCTGCCCAGCTGCGGGGGGTGGAACAGATTCTGGTCGACATGATCGAAAACCCTGAAGCAGCCATGAAAATTCTCGAATTCACGACTGACCTGGCGGTTCAGGTCGCCCATGCTTCGCTTGCCAGCGGTGCTCATGCGGTCATGTTCGGTGAAGCCACCTGCTCTCCCAATTTCATCTCCCCGCGCATGTACAGGGAATTCATGCATCCCCTGCATTCCCGTTTGATCCGGCAGGTCAAGGCCATGGGATGGAAAACCGCCGGCCTGCATGTCTGCGGGGATATCCGGTCGATTTTTGAGGATCTGGTGTCCACCGGTGTGGATCTGCTGGATGTCGATTACCAGGTGGATGCGACTGAGGCCCTTGCCTCAATCGGGGGCGGGTGGCATTGCGCGGCAATCTCGACCCCAGCTCGCTTTTCTTTCTCGGTGATGAAAAAAAGGTCTATGACCAGACCCTCGAGCTCTGCCGCCAGGTTCATTCCTCGCCCTGGATCCTGAGCAGCGGCTGCGACATTCCGGCCGGGACCCCCGCCAAAAATCTGGCGGCGTTTGTGAAGGCAGCCCACCAGTCCGCCGGGTAAGGCGCTACTCGATGGTTTTGTTTTCGAGCTGTTTATAAATATCCCGCGCTGTTCGAACCCGCTCGAGAAGAGCCTCTCCCTGCTGGGCAATGGGGCCCTCTGGATTTTTCGATCTCTCGGTTGCGACCAGTTCCTCGATTTCCTTCAGGCTTTTCTCACGTTTGACAAGCAGGTTCGGCAGGTCGCTGCGCTTTTCGAATCCGCTTCCTGCAACCTTCACATAGACAGGCGAGGTGTGTGCCAGAGCCCCATTCGACGCTTTGCAGCGTGCTGCGATCCAAAGCCCCTCATGAACCGGGTAAGCCAGATGGATCCTGAGATCGCCAGGCTGGCTGGAGCCGGTGGTGGCCGAACCGATCACATCCCCATGGGCAATAATCTCCAGGCGTTGCGGTTGCCCGATGAGGCGGTTCCCCCAGGCATGGACATCGATCCTCACAGTTCCTGGCTTCTCCAGATGGATCTCATCGCCTGGGTGTTTTCCATCCACAGCAAGGTCCAGCATCGGGCCATTGGTGACAAAGGTTCGCCCTTTTTTTACTGCATCGAACCAGCCATCCGGGGTATATGGCTCCTGTTCGACAAAGGCATAAGCGCGCACCTCTCCAATCACTCCACCCCAGGGGACATCACTTCCGGCCATGGCAGTGACACGGCAGCCGAGGTTGAGAAAATCATACCAGTAATCCGGAGTCAGGTCCGAGAACTGAAGCATCTCGAACATATCCACCTTTCCTTGCGGCACATTCAGGCTCATGTCCCGGTCGACATGGAACCCCAGCCACCCGGCATGACAGTAGCCGGTCAAAGCCCCCTGGGCATGTGCGCCATCGAACATGGTGTCATAGAGATAATAGGAACTGACATCCCTCACCATCGAACTCCCCAGGTTGAGCGCCTGGGTGTGTCCGATCTCGGCTGTCCGCGGGCATTCCTGGCCTGGGACGAGGACTGTGTCTCCGGAAGCATAACGATACTCTTTGCCAAAGCCTTCATGCTCGAAATAGGTTCTCCGGATGTCCCCCATCATCATGGTGTTGACCACATGGACATCCATCGCATTGGCCCATGCCGCGATTCTTTCGCGCTGCTCGTCATTCTGCTGGAAGGAGTGGACATGCCCATCGCCTGAATACCATTTCCGGTCACGCATATCGATCCAGCGTTTGAGCTCCACAATCTTTTCGATGTCCTGGCCTTCCTTGAATTCGAATTCCTCGATGACTGGTTCGTACTCGATCCCCTTCGCCACAGAGAGCCGCCATTTCCCCGGAAAGATTTCATAAGTTGCTGTTCCCTCCACACAGCAGGTGGTCAGCTCTTTCCAGAAAGGCGCGCCCAGGATCATCAATTTATGGGTGGCCGGGCCATCATCGAAGTGGCTGCTGAAATCGATCGCCTCCGCCGGAATGCGGTAGGTTCGATCCGAAAGTGAAACCAGGGAGATCAGGGCCGGGACTTTTTCTCCATCCGGATGCTGCACGAATCTGCACCACCAGATGGTCCGGTTTTCGTGTCTCGATGATCACCCTGTGGTCGACCGGCTTCTTTCCTTCGAAGTGGATTTCAATTTCATTCCGGCCGATCGGGAGATCCGCAATTTCGAGAAGCGCGAAAACAGGGCCTTCTCCGGTGGTCTGGATGACCTGCCTGGAGGAGGCTTCGGCATCCATGAGAATCCGTGTGAACTCCGGAAGAGCTTCCTTATCCCCGGGATAATTAAGGACCACAAGATGCCTTCCCTGCGGGAAGACAAACCGGCTGGGAGCAGTTGCTGAGGAGACATCGATTCTGCCCGGATAATCCATCGACGCATCCACCAACCGCCCGACATCCCGATGCAGACGCTTTGAAAAATTGGCGATGTCAGTTGCGGTTGGGGTCTCCGCACTGGCAAGCTTCTTCCCATCCTCCACCGCGAATCCCAGGTCTTTGAGGTTCCATCTCAAAAAGCCTGCTCCGCTGGAATTCAGGTTGTCATTCATCAGCCTCGCCACAGGAAGAAGCGCGGCATGAATCTGTTCATAAGGTTTAAGATCGATCGGGAATGTTTGTGGCTCGGCGGGTCCCGGCAGCGGCCTCACAGCCAGGGCAGCAGTAAAAAGTAGCGTGAACAGGCCAATATGAATCAGGGTCTTCATGGGGAAGATTCTCCTTTCAAGGATTCAGCAAGCTTTCCGAGCGAAAAAGTGAGTGAACGGCTGTTTGAAGAGGCCAGAACCGCCTCTCCTGCATCACCGCTACGGCGAACTTCGATCCGGCTCAGGCCCGGGATGGCAGCAAACGACCGGTCCTCGAAGGTCAATGTCGCCCCGGCTGTCAAACCTGCCGGAAGTTGTCCAACAAGAAAGAGCTTCAGCAGGTGGGGAACCTGAACCACCCGGGGTGAATCGAGCAGGTCGACTTCCGCACGGTACAACGGGATCAGAGGAACCGGTTTTTCCTCCACTGTGAGCTGATAACGCTGCTGCAGCGGTTTTCCCACAGCCGAGCAGTAGGCATCCAGCTCCCGGGCTGTGATGACTCCATTCTGGTTCCGGTCCATGCGCCCGGCACGGGTCTGCAGTGAGGAGATTTCATGAAAATGGAGAACCACTTCGATTGTGATCTCTGTCGAGGTTCCTTTGATCGAAATCAGGTGATCGACATCCTTCATGCGGTCACGGTGCCCTTCGCAGGGGCTTGCCAGGGTTGCGAATCCGATTGACAGCAGAACCCTCAGGGCTTGCTGTTTGATGAATGGGCGGGCTGGTTTTTCATCAGCCTGTTTCAGCATAAGACTCCTGCGGGACCCGGCGCCGTAATTTTGGCTGGATCATTGTTCTCCAGGTGATCCAGGCTTCCAGCAGCAGCCATCCAGCCAGGATGATCAACACAAAAGAAACCAGGAACTGCAGATGCCGAATGGCCGGGATGGGAGCCTCTCCACCCCATAAAGCCAGGTAAGGCAGGATGATCAGGACCAGGCTCCAGATCGACATGCACATCATGAACAGAGTGGGCAGCAGAGTGAACCAGCAGGGTTTTCCTGTCCTGGCCAGCCAGACAGTCACTCCCAGAAGTGTCAAAGCTGCGAGGAGCTGATTGCTGCTGCCGAAAATATTCCAGAACACACTCCATAGAGGCTGGATCCTGCCATTGAACTCAGTCCCTGGAAGAGAGACTGCCACCACCGGAAGCAGCAGGCAGGCGGCAGTCGCCAGGGCTGCCTGAGCGCGGGTCTTCCACCCGAACAGCTCCATCAGGACATACCTTGCAAGGCGCGTGCAAGCATCCAGTGTGTCAAAAACAAAGGTGGCAAAGCAGAGCAGCGCGAACTTCAACAAAGCCGAGGATGCCTGTTCCGGATTTGAAAAGAATGGAGCCAGGATGCGCCCGCCGAAATCCGCGATCCCGCTGGCATAGATGAAATCCGGTTTCTTTCCTTCGGCTCCTTCCCGGGTCAGGACCATGAGAGTCGTCAATGACAGGCAGGCGAACAATCCTTCCAGCAGCATGGCCCCATACCCGATCGGGCGCGCATCCTGTTCGCAGCGCAATTGCTTGCTGGTGGTGCCGCTGGCGATGATGCTGTGGAATCCGGAGCAGGCCCCGCAGGCCACTGTGATGAACAGAATGGGGAAGAGCTGATTTGTCTGCCCGAAAGCATCCCGGGTTGACCAGCCTTTGAAAAAGGGCTGCTGAATCGCCAGCCCGCCACTCAATGCGCCGATGGATATCCCGGCCACGGCCAGGGCCATGACAATATAAAGAAAATAACCTCCCAGCTCGCCCCGCGGCTGGAGCAGCATCCACACCGGAGCCATGGCGGCCAGGAAGCAGTACACCAGAATGCTGTAACCCCACACCCGCTGAACCTGGGCTTCCGGGATCCAGTGTGACAGATCCAGGGGGATAAATGGGCCGATCACAATCGCCAGTCCGACCAGTGGCAGGAAAATGAGCTTGGCTTTGATCGGATTGAGATTCAGAAAACGCAGGCAGATCCCCATCACCACCGCCAGCAGCAGGTACAGGATGGAGGAGGTGGCTACTGCCGGGCCAGGGGCATCGCCTCCCGCCGCCTGGGCTTTCTGCACAAAAGTTCCCGCTGTGACATCGGTAAATGCGACAATGACATAAACCAGCGCAAACCAGATGAAGATCAGGAAAAGGATGTAGGCCCGTGCGGTCATGTATTCCCGCACAATCTCCGCAACTGTCCGCCCATGATGGCGGACACTGGCGATCAGGGCGGTGAAATCATGAATCCCGCCAATAAAAATCGATCCCACCAGAATCCACAGCCAGGCGGGTCCCCAGCCGAAATAAACCCCCGCCAGGATCGGCCCGACAATCGGCCCGGCGGCGGCGATCGCCGAGAAGTGCTGAGGCAGGAGATAGGACATCCGCGCCGGCTCATAATCCAGGCCATCCCGCATCAGAAATGCCGGAGTGTTCTCAAGTGAATTCAGGCCAAACAGCCTTGCAAGCGCCCTCCCGATGACCAGGTAAGCACAAAGCAGCACCACCAGCGAAAAACCCAGATATAGGAGCAGAGCCATTAACGGATCCCAGCCTCCCGCAGAGTGTTTTTACTCACATTGGTGAGAATCGGATTTCGATGTGTGCGACTTGATCATGACAAGCATCATTTTGAATGGCTGCGGCGCACTCAGAGCATGTGGCTCGCCTGCCGGCATGAGAATCGCTTCTCCCTGTGAAACCTTGAAGGAAGTTCCGGAGATGGTGATTTCGGCAACTCCATCGAGGATATTCACCATGGCATCGAATGGAGAGGTGTGCTCGCTCAAACTCTGGCCGCCATCGAAGGCAAACAGTGTCACGATCCCGGTTTTTTTGCTGATCAGGGCGCGGCTGACAATCGAGCCGGTATGGTACTGAACCATGTCCGCCAGGGTCGAAACCTCTTTTTTCCAGGTGATTCCGTGGTCTTCCATTCTTGAAACCCTCCTTAGGATGTTTTTTGTCTCAGGGGTTCAATATGAACCGAATAAGATCCGGCGTACATACTCTCCCCGGATCAGGACGTCAGCTGCGGTTCCAGGGATTTCATACCGCCCAGATAACCATGGAGCGCTTCAGGAAGATTGACTCCCCCATCTTCGCGCTGGTTGCATTCCAATAATGCCACCATCAGGCGTGAGGTGGCCAGAGCTGAGCCATTCAGGGTGTGGACGAACTCCGGCTTTTCACCCTCTTTGCGGCGAAAGCGGATATTCCCCCGCCGGGCCTGATAGGCTTCGCAGTTTGAACAGGAGCTGACTTCGTAATAACGGTTCTGGCCGGGCAGCCAGACCTCGATATCATAAGTTTTTGAGGATCCTTGTGACAAATCCCCGCTCACCAGCAGGGTGGTGCGGTAATGCAGCCCCAGCTTTTCCACCAGAGTCTCCGCTTGTCGGCGCAGCCTTTCCAGCTCCTCATAAGAGGATTCAGGCGAGGTGAGTGAAAACAGCTCCACCTTGTTGAACTGATGGGTTCGCACCAGCCCCCGTTCCTCGATTCCATAAGTTCCCGCTTCCCGTCGGAAACAGGCGGTGTAGGCAGTGTAACGCAGAGGGAGATCGGATTCCTGGAGGATTTCATTGCGATGGAAGCCGCCCAGTGCGATTTCAGCGGTGGGAATCAGGAACAGGTCATCCTCGGTCACATGGTACATCTGGTCGATGAACTTCGGTAACTGGCCTGAGGTGATGCCGGTCTCACGGTTGACCAGGTAGGGCAGGCCTATCACCTCGAAGCCGGCATCCGAGTTCTGGTCAAGGAGGAAATTGAGAAGCGCACGCTCAACTCGTGCAAGTGGCCCGCGATAGATCGGGAAACCGGAACCGGAGATTCGAGATCCGCGTTCGAAATCGAACAGGCCGAGAATCTCGCCCAGTTCCAGATGGTGGCGCATCGGAAAAGAAAACTGCGGAGGAGCTCCCCATTCCTTGACAACCTGATTGTCCTCTTTGCGCAGGGAACGCGGCACGCTCTCATGGGGAATGTTGGGCAATGCCAGCGCCATCTCCTGAAAACGGTCATCCAGGCTTTTCTGGAGGTTCAGGGCCTCCTCCACCTGGCCTTTGATCTCCGAAATCCGGGAGAGCAATTCCTCGACCGGCTCCCCTTTTTTCTTCAGTTCGGGGATTTCACGGCTCAAACGGTTCTGTTCGGATTTGAGCGATTCGGCCTGTGTGATGGCCTCCCGCCTGTGGCGCTCGAGCTCCAGCAGGGGGGCGAGATCGATGCCGTCATCTCTCGATTTTAAAGCCTCCTGGGCAATCGAGGGATTCTCGCGCAGCCATTTTATATCCAGCATGTAATCAGTTCGCTCACTTCCAGTTCAGTTTACAGCGGCCCGAAGAGATCCTGATCGGTCAGATCGATCTTCTTATCATCGGTCCAATCTGTCTCTCCACCGGCCTGAGTCGATGAGGCTCGTGGGATTCGGCAGAAGGAATCTGTGGCTCCTCAAAGCTAAAGGTGGATCCTCCAAATGGATCGGATGATTCTTTGCCAAATGGAGAGTCGAAATCGAAACTCGATGCTCCAAATCCTGTTGAGGAGGCGAATGGATCTCCGGCTGGTTTTTCAGATTCAGGGGAAGCTGTGCTGGCAAATGGATCATCGAACCCACTGCCAAAGGAGGACATCCCTCCGCCCGCGCTGGTGTCCGGGGATCCGAAAAGGTCGGATGTCGATCCCGCAGCCGGTTTTGCCGATGGGGATTCCTGGCGGCTTTTTTCGGCTTCCGCCCGGCGCTGCGCCAGCCGTTTGCGCTGGTGCGCCCTTTCGCGCATCGCCGCCACCATCATGAACACAACGATCAGGGCGGTCGCCGCCACCACACCCACCAGGGTGTAGAGCATCCAGGGGGCGCGCTCATACCAGATTAACGAATACCGTACCGGGTAACGGCTTTCGTTTCCGGCCACATCGATTGCCCTGGCTTCGACTTTGTAGCCCCAGGAGTAGAATTTGATGGGCTTTCCTTCACAGACAAAGGAGGAGCTGGTGGCCCAATCTGTCCACTGCTCACCCTCTTTCATCACTCTGAACTGGTATCGGATATTTTCTGGCCGTGTGAATTTCTTGTCATCGCCACTGACTGTCAGGGTAGGAATCCCTGTTTCCGGATTCAGTGTGTGTGGATTGAATGTGACCTCCGGCGGGGTGTGATCGACTGTAAAAGTGGTGTCGAGCACCTTGTCATACCGCTGCCTGGCGATGGCGGGATTGCCTGCTTCATCGCGTGCAAGAACCTGAAGCCGGTAATCACCCTCTTCGATTGAGGTGCCGGCAGCCCCGGTGATTTCGGCTGTCTGGCTCTCCTGGGGAGTTGACCAGTTTCTGGCCCTTCCATCCAGAGTTACCAGGTAGGATGAGAAATATTTGACAGAGGGATCCTGGCTGTTGTCGAGAACTTTCCATTTCAGAGTGACCTTGTCATCCTTAACGAAAATCCGGGTTCCTTCACGCGGGGTTTTGGCATCCAATCCCGGAGTCTGCTCCCAGACCAGTCCAAGCTCGAGCTCCACCTTGACTGTGACCATCTCCCCAAAGGTGCTCACATTGCCATTGGCATCCATGGCATACAACTGAATCGAATGCCAGCCGGTAGACAGCCCGCCGATCTGGATCGAGTCCTGTTGAGAGAAATTGCTGATGGGATTCCCATCGACCTGGCAGGCCACCAGGGGGGCCGCCTGGCTGGGGGTGTTGTCAGCGGTCTTCCAGCTGATCTGGATGGCCCGCTTGTTGATCACCAGGGGAGGAAGACTGGAAGGTGTGCTCTGGATTCCCGGGGGGACAAAGTAGGTCTGGAAATCCACAGCGATCGGCTCTTTTTCCTCATTGCCGGAAAAATCAACCGCCTGGAGGAAGAAAGTGTAGTAGCCATCTTCCGGCGCGGGGAAAGTCTCTTTGTTGATTTCATCATACAGGGTCCACTTGTCGGGCACCGGGCGGCTCTGTGGATCGGTGCGCGGCATCCGGCACCAGCGGTAAGTCAGGCGGGTGGAGATGTCATCCGAAGCCCCCCACACGAAAGAGGCCTCATGCTTTGTAAAATCACCCGTGGGAGGGTAATACATCACACTTTTTGGAGGTTTGTTGTCCTGGCGGAAATAAAGCAGGTGTTTGCCTGAAAGATCGGAGATCCCCCACACAATCTGGACTTCATCCCGGGTGTAAGCCATCTGGGGAAAACTGTGCTGGGTCTGTTCATCGATGATGTTGGTCCAGGCATCACTTTCCACTCCCTTGAGATAGGACAGCTGGCCGGAACGGTTGCTCTGGCTCATCCCGCGCAGGATGTGGTAATCACCTCCGCCATACACGAAGGAGTAGAAATCTTCCCGGCTCATGCGCTGCTGGAAGGTCAGGATGGTTTCCCAGGTCTGTCCGCCATTGCGTGTGACACGGCAATCGACTCCACCCGGCTCTGACCAGAAGGCATAAGCCTCACCCTCTTTCCCGGTACACAGGCTGAGATACGGAACAATGGCAGTGGCATTATCGAGAACCTGGTCAGCCTGCCAGGTTCCGGCGCCAAAGCGGGAATACCGGATGGTTGAATGTGTCCGTGTCTGGCTGGTGGCTTCGAACTGGGGGTTCTGCAGGAATTTCTCGACCGAATCGAACGAGGGGCGTTGACGGAGCTCCACCTCGGTTTCCTCGAGTTCCCACCAGACCAGCAACATGCCCTCACCGGGAATCGAGACCAGCTGCGGGCCGGCCTTTCGGAAATTGGTCGAACTGATTCTGAAGGGTTCAGTCCAGGTTTTTCCATTATCCGCGCTCGATATGTAATACAGATGGAGGATGTTGTCGGTCATTGTGGCGGTGTACACCACATGGATCCCCTGGCGATTCACAAGGATTGCAGTCTGCCCCATGAATCCTTCGGGATTCTGTGCGATCACGATCGGTTTTTCCCACCATGTCCTGCCACGGTCTTCGGAACGGGTATAGTTGATGGTGGTAACCACCGGAGCGGCCGATTCCTGGCTGCCGGCAGCAGGGCGGTTCTGAATCTCACTCAACTTGCGGGTGAGCTCATTGCGCGTGGCCTGCAGCTTCTCTTTGCCGCCCGCTTTTTTGATTGTTTCGGCATCGCCTTCACGCAGGAGCACCGATATCTTCTGGATTTCCTGCTCGAGAAGCTCCTGGTCGCTCGGTCCGGATGAATCGGCCACTGTGGTGGTGGTTGAACGAAAGACCACATGCAGTGTGTCTCCATCCGCTGCGATATCCGGATAAGTCGCCAGATTGGATTCGGCCGGGATTATCTTGATGGCCGACCAGCCCGGGTAGGCTTTATCCGTCCAGCCGGAGGCTGAGGAAAGGATCAGAGATAACGCAACAATCCAGCGTATTCTGATCAGTATCTGAGGGAAAAATGAGTTCTTCGGCATAGGGGGAACTGTAATCAATCACTCATCCCCTGACAACCGTTGTCCCTGATCCTTCTGAGCTCCCAGGCACACAGGTTTGAAGAAAGGAATCTCAGTGGGCGCAGCAGCCGCCGGATGGCTGATGCCCGCTGCATGCTTTCTCGACACCCCATTTTTCAGCGAGGTTATTCGCCATCAGCAGAAACTTTTCGTGGACTCCCAGTCCCATCTCATGCCGTTCATGGTCCTTGAAGGACTGGATCAGGTTTTCATTGTCTTCCGCGGTGAAGGCATTGTCCGCCATCGAAAACAGGCAGTGGTCTTCCTTGTGGACATGCTGGCGCAGCAATTCGATATACTCGAGGGCATTGCGGACATAAGTGTTCACACCCTCGGCATTCCCGGCTTCGATTTCGCTCAGCCCCTGTGACATGCCCTCGATAAACCCACGCCCCTGAAGATGTTCGCCTCTCATCACACTGGTTGGACCGAAATCCTTTGAAAATCCTTTGGCTTCCATCAGCGGAAACAGATGATCTTCTTCTTTGGCATGGTGGCATTTATCCACAAAGGTTTTGAAAAAATCGAGTGTCTGGCTGGCCGCTTCGGTATCCAGCTTCCCGGTCTCTCTGGCCTGGTTCGCCATGGCTTCAACACAGCTTAATACCTGTTCGATGATTCGATGTTCGTTACTGAGAATCTGGGTGGGTTTCATGCATCAGCTCCTGAGACTTTTATTTGTATCGGAACCCCCGACACGTAATAATCTCATGTTAGTATCCGATTATCCATTGTCAAGTCAAACCTCCCGGATCTCTGGTGTTTTATATAAGGCTCACATTCCATAGAGCACCGTTTCGGTAGGGGCATATCATGCTGTGCCCCTACCGAAAATGGAGAGCCACGGGCCGGGGTTTCCCCCACCGGCTTGAGGGTGCTGTGGGACCTGATATCAAAACACCAGCCTTATTTCACAGGAATTGACTGAAATAGCAAATATGCCAATGATTCCCTTTTCCCGGACAGGAAATCTGGTACCGGGATTTCTGGAGAACAGGTCCTGTAAAAAAAGTCACAAATCTGCAGGAGATTGTGTATTATTATCTCAGGTTGACAGTTTTTTTTACGATACTTCACTGGGTTGCCTGCCCTTTCACAATTGGTTCATATTTGACCGCAGGCTTCGGTATTCGTGAAATCTTTTTAGAAAGAGCCGGGTAATGGAAGAAACCAGAGGACTGAAAATAGTCGTCGAAACCGAATCTCTGCCGAAACATTGTGTCCGCGTGTATCTGAAGGGACAACTGACTTGGACTTCGATCAAGCAGTTCCAGATGGAGATCAACCGCCTGTTCGCGAGCGGTTATCACACCTACGAAATCGACCTGAGTGAGCTCACTTACCTGGATTCATCCGGGCTGGCGGCTTTCATTCCAATCCACGAAAAGTCCCGTGAGGTTTCCGGAAGCATGAAAATCACCAACCCGCGCCGGTTGATCCGGCAGATCTTTGTGTCGGCCCATCTCGACTGTGTGCTCGACATCGGGCCGGACAAAGGGGTCTGACCGGCCCCGCAAAAGCCATCACCACCAGCGAAAACTCACCCCATGAGGAGATGCAGAAAGATGGATCCAGAAGAAATCCTGCAGATCACCAGCACAAGTGATGACCAGAACCCCGGCTGGATTCAGGTCAACCTGGCGGGGAAGCTGAGTTCGGATGCAGCCAAATGGTTCCGCTCGGAAATCAATCGCCTGCTGATCTCTGGTTATCGTGAGATCGATCTGGATCTTTCATCGCTTCAATACATCGACTCGTTCGGCCTGGCGGAACTGGTTCCGGCATACCTCGGAGCCTGTGAGAAGAAAGGCACTCTGCGGATCATCAACCCGCGCCGCCTGATCCGCCATATTCTCGTTTCCGCCCACCTTGATGATGTGATTGAAATCGGTCCAGCGCAGGAAAAATGAACCGGCCAGCTTCTCAGATCACCCGTGTGTAATCCCGGATGTCGAGCCGCCAGACTGGGATGCCGCAGTAACGGTCCCCTTCGGGGCAATAGGGTTTGATCCCGGCCAGCTCCCGATGGCCGCAGGGTGGCAGCAGAAACCGGCCGATGAGTGGATGGATCTCGCGTATCTGCAGAGCCTCTTCCACGGATGCACTCCAGATCTCTTCCTGAGCGTTGTAACACAACCGCATGGCATGTTTATGGCGCAGATTCAGCAGGTCCGACGATTCGGAAAACCGCAATGTGGCTGCATTCGGCAGAAGGTACAGCGCCATCTCCGGCGATACTCCCTCTGCAAGCAGGGCATTGATTCCATCCCAGGTTTTTGCCATGCATTCGCTGTAAACCGCCTGGCATTCCGAATCCTGGGAAATGATTGCGGGGGTTATGAAATCCGGCTTGCCGGTATAAACCGATGCAAGAATCGGACGGCTGGCCGGGGTCATGCGGTGGCGCTGATCCTGAGAATCGGCGGTGTGGCTGAGACGCTTTCTGAAGGTGTAGTGAGGGTGGAACAGGGCGCGGGAAAGCTTGGAATGGGTCGTCAGATTCAGGGATTGGCCCAGCAGGGTGTTCCGGGAAGGGTCCAATGCCAGGCGGATGGCCGCTTCGTCTCCAAGGGCTGATTGAGGCTGCCCAAGCACCTCGCGAACCGATTCGGCCAGGATGTCCTCAGCCTGCTGGCTCCAACCCGAAAGAGTCGAAAACCTGCCTGACATCCGTTCATCAAAAGAGCGGGCAAATTCCTCCGCACGGGAACAGGAGGCCGCATCGATCGGCCCGAGGAAGGGAGCCTCGGGAAGCTGCTCGACAGGCAGGGGTTTTTGAATGACCGCCTGGTAGGCCGGATCATAAGCCAGCATCTCAGCCAGCATCCGGGTGACCACTTCAATCTGCTCAGTACGGACATCCGGCTGATCACACAGGCGCGCATAGCGCAGCAGGGTGATGCCGGAAAGGGTGTGATATAGAAAAGCATAAGTGGCCACAGGAAGAACATAGCGCGCTGCTTCCATCGCTTTTTTGCGGACATTGCGCCGATGTTTTTCTGTTCCCTCCCCTTTGAAACGGAAGCGCCGAAAATATTCCTTCTTGACAATGGGCTGGAGTTTTTCGCTCAACAGCTGATAGACCCGGGTCTGATTTTCAGCGGTCGCAACATAGATCTCGCGGCACTGCGGCGATAAAACAGGAATGGCATAATTTCCCGGTTTGACCGCTACATAACGCTGGCTGACCTGCTCCGAGTTGTAGAATGGATGGCTGTGGAGAAAGGACCAGATGAACTGGCGCGAGACATTCTCCATGGAAAACTGGAAATGGGCATGTTGAAAGGTGGTGTGGTGTCCCGCGTGATACAGATCCTGGGCCAGCTCGGTGGCTCGATCATCCAATGAGTCGGGATCTTCGATGATCCCGCGCGAGGAATAGCAGGTTTTGGCGGTTGAGATGACACCGGCAAAGGGGTTCGGAAAAGCCTTGACCAGCCTGATCCGTGGGCGTTCCGACTCGAATGGCCAGGGTCCCGGTTCGCTACCGGGTGGCGGATTCCACAGATCGAGCTGGGATGTCCTCATCACGGGTACTCTGGGTTTGACGCTGTTCCTGAGATTTCTGCTGCTGCTCGGCCACTCCCGCAGGAGTGGTTCCATAGAGCCGTTGTGACAGCTTGTTAAAGTCTGTTTCGCGGGCGGCGCCAAAAAATGGAGAAAGCTGGTCGAGCGGCACCAGCGGCTCGATCGGTTTATCCGGATCCTTTGGTGTACGGTGCAGCCTGCGCGGCGGGTCTTTGAAGCGCATATTCGGAAGCAATGGCGGATTGAACAGCACCGAATCACTCAGTTCCTCGATTTTAAGAAACCCCTGTGCCAGGCGCTGGCCTCCATATACCTCGACTTTGACCCACTCCCCCTCCCGAGCGAGAATGATCACCTCACACCCTTTCGGGATGAATACCAGATTATTGCTGAGCGGTTCGGGTTTCTCGCGGAGGAAGACATCGTCTTTTCCTACAAGGGATGTATCGCCGGTAACATGCTCGATGCGATGCACCGCCCTCTCCGGAAACTGAAACAGGCGGTCTTCTCCGCGGATCGTGACACGTCCATCGAGCACATGGGTAAAGCCGACACGGGTTTCACCATTGGTCATGTACACTTTGGAAGTCCCATGCGAGGCACTTGCCAGCATGAAAGAGGCACACCAGAGCACACAGTAAAACACCAGCCCCTTGTTGGTTTTACCATTCGAAGATAGAAACAATCTGTTCAAGCGCATGTTCTGATGACTCGCCCGTTATTGATTCTGGTTCAAAGGAACTCTTCCTTGAACATACCATTATCTCCAATACCTTTGCCAGACAGGAGAAAAAAACCGAAAAACCAATGAGAAATATACAAACCGGAGAAGAGGCTGAGGCCTCCCATCCGGCTCCCACACCCGGCTGGACTCAGATACAATTGGCGGACAGGCTGCATTTCGTTTCGCCTGCGGGGGAACTGTATTCCAATGATCATGCCGCTTTCTGCTGAGGACCTCGGCCGGGTGCTGGAGATCGAGCGGGCCAGTTTTTCGGATCCCTGGTCGCTTCCGAGTTTCGAATCCTCCCTCTCTTTCGAAGACAGCTGCTGCTGGGGCTGGAAGGAAAATGGATTGCTGAATGGCTATCTGATTGCCAATGCCTGCCAGGATGAGATGCAGATCCTCAATGTTGCGGTTGCACCGGAATCTCGCCGGCATGGGATAGGGCATGCGCTCTTGAAGCATTCCATCCAATGGGCCAGAAACAATCAGGTCGGCAGGATCTTTCTCGAGGTGCGTTCCTCCAACCAGGCGGCCATAGGCTTGTACCGATCCTTCGGATTCAAGCCGGTTTACACCCGCAAAAAGTTTTATTATGACCCGGTCGAAGATGCGTATGTGATGCTCCTGGATCTGGAAGGGGAAAATGAAGAAGCGAAATCAACCGGTCCCGATAGCCAGACCGGGTAAGCGAACAGGAGGAATCTGGTACCGGCGAGAGGGTTCGAACCTCCACGGGGGTTGCCCACCAGAACCTAAATCTGGCGCGTCTGCCAATTCCGCCACGCCGGCACAGACATGCAGTCTACACCAAGGTGTCCCAATATCGCAAATCTTGTGGTTCAGTTTTCGGATGTGGCGCGTTGCCGAACTTCACTGAGGAAGGCTGCCAGAGCCAGCTCCGGCCGTGCAAATCCCTGGATCGCCTCCTCATGTTCAAAGGACAGATCCATCAGATCGGCGCAATCGGGGCCGTTCAACCTCCGGCTCCAGGCCTCGAGCGTGGTGTTTTAGCCTGGAAGCCCAGGCGCAGGCCCCCTTTGTCTCTGCACAGCACACACTCGCGCAGGATATCCCGCCAGAAACGGATGATCATGCAGAAGGATTCACGATCCAGCTTCAAATTTCTGATCGTGGGGATAAATTTGTGCTCACCCTCCATGACCGCCAGGTCAAACAGGGCCAGAGAGTCCCTTCGCAATTTCTGGATGGATTCGTTCAGTGCCTGAGCCGGTTCGATATCGGCATCGCTGGCCATCTGGACCGCCTCGCGCGCCTGCTCGGGGGCAAGGTCAAATTCTTCCATGAAATAGGATTCCAGTGTCTGTGGATTGGGGTATCCCAACGGAACAGACAGGCACCTGGAACGAATTGTGGGGAGAATCTTCAGGCGGAATTCAGTGGCGAACAGGATCAGTGCATGGGATGGAGGCTCTTCGACCAGCTTGAGCAGTGTATTGGCGGCATCGACCTGGAGCTTATCGGCTTCAAAGATGCAGCCGACCACACGCGGCCCCTCGAAAGGCTCCTGAACCAGCCGATCCTCGAGGGCGCGGATGGTTTTGATGGAGATATACCGCAGGCCCCTTTTTCACTGGATTTTTCTGAGATCTTGTGGGATCGGTCTCGGCGTGGTTTGAAAGCATTGGGTTCATCTTTATCGTTGAGCTGGGGTTCGATCCAGATCAGGTCGGGGTGTTCGCCAAGGGGGATGCGCCGGCAGCTGCGGCAGGTGCCGCACGCCCCGAAAGGCCCATCTCCAGTCTCACAGAAAACACTCTGGCAAAATCGGATCGCAACTTCCCGCTGGCCAGCGCCAACAGGCCCATGAACCAGCAGGGAGTGGGACAGGCCGCCGCGTGACCGCCCCATGCGTGCGATTCGTTCGGCAATGCGGTGATGAGTCGGGACCGCAGGCTGTGTCATGGGTGAATGCAAAAATCTGGATCTTAAACCGGACCCAGTCGAAACAAGGGCTGTCCGAACTCCACTGGAGAAGCATTTTCCGCCAGGATTTCGGTCACTTTTCCATGCAGTCCAGCCTTGATTTCGTTCATGACCTTCATCGCCTCGAGGATGCAGACAATGGTATCCGGCTGCACAATGCTGCCCACCTGGATAAAGGGGGGCGCATCGGGAGTTGGGGAACGATAAAAAGTTCCCACCATCGGAGATTTGATCAGGGAGGCATTCTGGGCGGCCTCATCCTCAGGGACCACCACGCCTTCACGGCCTGTGCTGGCAGCATCCTGTGCTGCGGCAGAGGCTGCATAGGATCTTGGGAAATCGGCCGGGGTAGCCCGCCGGTGGCGGCAGGAAGCGGTCTGCCAGAATGGTCTGTGTCACACCCGAGCCTTTGCGCACCCGGACCCGCACACCTTCCTGCTCGATCTCCAGCTCTTCGATGCCGGATGATTCGACCAGCCGTATAATCCGTTTCAGTTCACGAATATCTATCACGTTCAATCGGCCTTATCTGGCGCGCTCGAGATAATCCCCGGTCCGTGTATCAATCTTGAGCATATCCCCTTCGTTGATAAACAGGGGAACATCGATCACATACCCGGTTTCCACCGTGGCCTTTTTAGTTGCACCGGTGGCAGTATCGCCCTTGAGGCCCGGTTCGGAATAAGTCACTTTCAGAACCACCGCCGACGGCAGGTCAATGGCCAGGGGGCGCCCTTCATTGAACAGGATTTCGACTTCAAGCCCTTCAGTCAGGTAGTTGGCGGAATCATCCACCTCGTCGGCGCTCAAGGCCACCTGTTCGTAGGAAACCTGATCCATGAAATGCCACTGGTCATCATTGTACAGGAACTGCATTTTCTTACGCTGTGCATTTGCCAGCGGGATTTTTTCTTTTCCGTTGAAGGTTCGATCGATGACCGCACCGGTCTGGGCATTTTTCAGCTTCACACGAACAATCGCATGGCCTTTGCCTGGTTTGTGATGCTGGTATTCGACCACTGCATAAACTGTTCCTTCCACTTCGACCAGAAGGCCACGACGCAAATTGTTTACCGAAATCATAAATCCAATAACCTGAACAAAAAATGAGGGAGCAGAGTGCTCCCTTGAACCCGAGGATCATACCAATCCCTTGCTGGCAGTGTCAAGGAACCCCTGAAACGTCCATTGCGGCACCGACTTGACCTGCCGCGAAGAACTCGCCAACGTCCTTCTGAGGAAAGCGAACAATCCCCATTCCGCGTTCGAAGGGAGCCGTGAGGTGCTTCTCCAGAATCGCCGCCCGAATCTGCCTGATTGGATTCGGACCATCCTGTCCGAAAAATTCGGAATCAGGGACCCCCGGACTGGAGTTATAAAGAAGAAACCGAGGGCTACAATCCGGGTCTGTTCAGGTTTTCTGGCGCTACTCGCGGGGATCAGCGCACTTTGTGCCGAAAACTCCATCCCGGTGATGGTTCATCAGAATTTCTCATCCGATCCGGGCTGGGATAATTGCCAGAATCGGGTTGTTGGCACTGGGATGCCCCGGCGGATGCAGGATTTCGGATGGAGTCTCTCATCCCATGCAGCTTCAGCCGATACCCCCGGAGAAATTGGCGGGCATGTGGCGAACTCCCGTATTCAGGCGTATTACGCCATGCCCCTCGGCAGACCCCTTACCTTCAATGACAGAATCTCGGTTTCCGGGCAGTTCGCTTTGACTGAACTCGGAAAGCGAGGAGTCTCCTGCTTTGGATTATTCAACAGCAGCCGCCACACCTGGCGGGTCTTTTCCTCCATGGCCTTCCGGTTGTGGGAGGAGGAAAATTATGCCCAGGTCATGTTTGACTGGATGTCCGCCGACTGGCGGGGCCGTGGCCAGGAAACAGCGGTGCTGATTGCTCCGGACGGTGCCAGGCACACTTTTCAGTTTGACTATGACCCTGATGTACGCCCCGATTGCACCCGGCTCGACCCCCTGCTGGCGAAGCACCTCACGAGCGAGACCGGCAATGGCCGGCCCATCGAGCTTCAGGGTGAGTCTTTCATCCTCCAGCGCGCACACAGCGATGAGCCTGAATTGACCGCCGAAGACCTGCACCGCCGTCTGGTGTCTGCGCGCGAGGAGGGGCTTGCTGAGTATTTTCATCGCCATGGACAGCATCGCTGGTGGAAAACACCTCACCCGGAAAAAAATCATGGGCGTCTCAGATTCCAATTGGACCAGGAAGAACCATATATCATGTGGTTTGATGAAGAGATCCGATCCTCCCCCGCTGAGTTCGACCGCTTCGGCCTGTTCAACATCTGCCGATACGGGACTGGCCAGACTGTTTATTTCTCCAATCTGATCCTGAACGGGCAGCCGATCGATCTCTCTCAGGATCCCCATTGGATGGGACACAACAATCGATGTTCCCTGGTCGAGCCTGATTTCCATTCGATGAACAACTTCGGCTGGTCCCAGACAAACTGGGCGGGAGATGCACCCGGAGAGATGGGAGGGCTGATCTGGCGGCTTGAGCCGGACGACCCTGGATTTGCGTATTATGCGGATGATGCAGGGGCTTTGACGATTGAGGATCCCATCGAATTTTCCGGGCGCATCTGTTTTGTCGATGGCATGACCGATGCCTCGATGTTTTTCGGATATTTTAACCATGAGGAGTTCATGCATCTCCACGAAGAAGGCGGAAAAAGCGCGGGTTTTCCCCATCCATCGATGATGGGAATCACCCTCAATGATGCGACAGCGATCGGTTATTATTTCGCTCCGATGCTGTGCTCCGCCGACAGGACTGTGGTGGGGGATAGTGGACGGTTCAGGTTCCTTCCGGATCGAAAACCCTGCTCATTTTCTTTCAGATATGATCCTCATGCGAATCATGGGGCAGGCCAAGTGAGTTATGAAATTGACGGAAATACAGGTTCGTTTGATCTCACATCCGAACAACGAAATGCAGGAGCCTGTTTCGACCGTTTCGGGCTTGCGACAGTTCGGCAAGGCGGTAATTCAGTCGAGATCTATTTCGATGATCTCAATTACCTTGTGCGGCGGGATACGGAGGCTCATCGGACTTTCCACCCGCAGGTGCTGATCGAACGCCCCTACCCGGTTGAATCTGCAGGGCGCCTGCACTGAGGTCCCATTCGTCATTCCCGGCAACTAACCCGTCTTTCCCGTCCCCAACCCGTCTTTCCCGTCCCCAACCCGTCTTTCCCGCGAAAGCGGGAATCCAGAAAATGTGGCGCGGACCATGGATCCCCGCTTCCGCGGGGATGACAGAGGAAGCGCGGGGATGACGAAGGGGGGAGGATGGGGAAGACGAATAATGCACTTGCCCCGAAAAAGTGGACACAGGAGGGAACATGATAAGATAGAGAAAAGGAGGAAGAAAAATGGCAGTCAGAAAATACGATCAGGGGTTCAAAGAGGAGGCAGTACGGCTCTTGCTGACCAGTGGAAAACAGTTGAAAGAGATTGCTGAAGACCTGGGAATCCATCCCTCCACATTGCGTGAGTGGAGGAATACCTACTGGGCCAGACAAGAAGCAGGAAGTGGCCACGAAGAAGATCCCGCCACCGCCAAGGCTCTGGCGGGCAAGA
>LMZT01000132.1 GCA_001567115.1 Candidatus Hinthialibacteria bacterium OLB16
CTGGAATAATCGGGAGTCCATGGAGCCACCCACAATCGAGTCCAGGACTCGCCAGACCGCATAATTCGGTTCATGCAGGTGCGGTGCAGGGACCCGTAAATCATGCATTCCGCTTCTGTTGAGCGCTGCTCACAGACTTCAACCTGGCAGGTCCTCGGGGCAAGTTTCCGTGGTGTGTTCAATTGGACTGGATGAGTGCTTGGGAGAGCGGAAACCAGATCGACCATCGATTCCAGCATCACTTCCGGCTCAATCGCTCCGACCGCCCCGACGCTCACTGGAACTCCGCCAAGACGGTCCAGGATCGATGATTTGGCCTGTTCAAGCGTGAGATTCTGGACTGTTTCATCGCTTCCCTGTCCGGGATGCGAGTAGGGATGCCCATGGAAAAAGGTTCCCTGGAAAAGGCGGCTGGCCGCTGTGAATGGAGAGTCGAGATCTTCCCGAATCTCCTTGATCAGGATTTCTTTTTCAATCTCAAAAGCTTCATCCGGAAAGATCGATTCAGTCAGCAGCTCACGGATAATCACGAAAGTTTCTTTCCAACGTGAGCCTGTGGTCTGTATGGTCAGGGTGGTGCGGTCTTTCTGGACATCGGTCGAGAAACTCGCTCCCAGGGATTCAAGGGCAACCGCGATTTCGAAATCCGACCGGTTTCGAGTGCCGCGTGTCAGCATTCGCAGGCCAAGCGTGGTCATTCCGGCCAGTTCTTCAGGCTCCTCGCGTGAACCCATCGGCAGAACAAACGACACCGCCAGAATATCGTTGGTGGTTGTCGGCCGGATGAGCAAAGTCGAATCTCCCGGCAGGCTGAATGTTTGAGTTTCCGCAACCAGCCTCGAGGGAGCTTTGGATGGGGTCATGAGCGCCTCTCCGGACGCACAAAACCAGTCACCTTTTCTGTATAGGGACAGCATTGGGTGAGCGCCTGGCGTATCTCTTTCGATGTAAGTGTCCGGATTCGGTCTTCATAATGAACAATTGAATCCAATTGCCCTGCTGCAGAGCACCTTCCCAGGACATTAGCCATTGAGGAGGTTTTTTCGAGGTCGTACTGATAACCAGTTAATAGGATCGTCCTGGCTTTGGTCAATTCATCCTCGGGGATATCTTCGTCCAGAATCCGGCTCATCTCTTCGTTGATAACTTTTAGAATTTCGTGCTCATCTGCGGAGTCATAGCAGGCTTCAAGGCCGAATAATCCAATTTCTCCAAGAGTCCAGGCAAACGTGGAAAGGCTCGAGCAAAGGCCGGTTTTTTCCACCAGCTGATAGACCAGGCGGCTGCTGCGTCCATCCGCAAGCACCGCCGCGGCCAGCTCCAGCGCAACTTCCTCGGGTGTTCCCTGGATGGAGGGAGTGCGAATCCCCATACAGAGATAGGTTTGCTGAACATCCTTGAAAATCTCGAACTCCCGCTCCAGGGATTCGCCGGTTGAAGCAGGTTTGTTAAGAACTGGTTTTGAGGGTTCTAGAAAACCGGTCTGATCGGCCACCTTGCGGCGGATGGCCTCAGGATCGACATCTCCGGACACGACCACATGAATATTCCCTGGAGCATAGGTCCGATTTCGATATTCCATGAAATCATCACGTTTGATTTTTTCGAGGCTTTGAGGAGTTCCGAGGATCGAGTGCTGATAAGCAGTTCTGGCAAAGGCGCGGCTCAGAAATTCATCGTAGAGCTTGCCCAGGGGTGAATCTTCTTTTCTGGCAATCTCTTCGAGAATCACCATCCGCTCCCGATCGATCTCTTCAGCAGGAAGTTGCATGTTCACCAGGCATCGACAAGAATCTCGATAGCCAGGTCCACATGTTCTGAAGGAAGAACGACATAATAGTGGGTGAAATCATACGAAGTCGCCGCGTTGTTATAGCCTCCAAGGGTCTTGATCTGGCGATCCATAACCCCCACCGGGCGTGCAGGGGTCCCTTTGAAGAACAGATGCTCAAGAAAATGCGAGATCCCCTCTTCTGAAGGGGATTCATTGGCACTCCCGGTCGCCACCCATAAATCCACTGTGGCTAAAGGAACGAAATGGTTTTCCTTGACGATGATCTGTGACACCGTTCGCAAGGATCTCT
>LMZT01000133.1 GCA_001567115.1 Candidatus Hinthialibacteria bacterium OLB16
GGCCCAATGGCCAGATGCACCTCGTTCGCACCTTCGCACTCAAAATCGCCGGTCAGACCCCCAATCTCAAGACTGTCCTCCTCACCGATATCAGCGATGCCCGCCTCGAATCGGTGCAGGAACGTTACACCCCGATGGCACGGCAGGCCGGTGTGCGCTTTGTGACCCTCAATCCAAATCACCCCGAATACGAGAAAAAACTCGATGAAATCGCTCCGGATGGATTCAATTTCCTGGTCGCCCTCTGCCCTGTTCCTCCCGTGATCGAAGCCGCTATCCGCCGCCTCAATCAGTATGGCGTGGTGAACCTCTTCGCCGGATTCAAACGCGGCGAAGGGATTCTCAACATGGGAGATATCCACTACGACCAGATCACCATTTCAGGCAACAGCGGCAGCCGCATCGATGACATGTATTCCGTTCTCAAAAAGGTTCAGGATGGGTACCTCAACACCGATTCGAGTGTCTATGCTGTTGTCGGGCTTGAAGGGGCCAAGGAGGGTGTTCTGCAGGTCCGCGATGGAAAAGCCTTCAACAAGATCCTGATTTACAGCCAGTGCAGAAATCTGCCTCTCACTCCCGTGTCCGAACTGGCCGACCAGCTGCCTTTCCCGGATGATGTCCGTGAAGAGGTTCGCAAAGGGCATTGGTCTTCCCGGGCGGAAGAGGTGCTGCTGGCATCCCGCTGGGGCAATGGTTCCTGAGTTGATTCAGAGCCTCCCAGCCTGTTTGTGATACCCTGAGAAACCAGGGGGGTGTTCTCCAGCCGGATGACACCCCCTGATTTTCCCCAACATCCGTGACCAGACACAAAACATCCCCTGCCCTGGCCTTCTTCATGGCACTTCTCCTGTTCGGGATGGCCCTCCCGGCGGCTGCAGAAAACGCCAGGGGGGTGGTTTATGCCGACCTGAACCGGAATGGCGCCCGCGACCCGGGTGAAAATGGTGTTCCAGGCGTCCTCATCACCAACCTGCGCGATTTTGTATCCACCGATCCTGAAGGGCAGTGGGCCATCGACATCAACGAGGGAGATTTGATCGTCCTGATCAAACCTGCTGGCTATGACCTGCCGGTCAATGACCTGAACCTGCCGAAATTTTATTACATCCACAAGCCGAAAGGTTCACCTGATTTTCAACCCGGAAATCAATCAAACAGTTTTTTCAGGGCCTCTACGATCGTGTTTTCCGCAAAACTGACCGGGATGATCATTACCCCGGGGTTCCCCCGACCGGACCGCTTCCGGCCTCGATCGACTTTGCCCTTGACCCACAGACCCAGCCCTCCTCCAGATTCGATGTCCTGGTGACCGCCGATCCTCAACCTCGCTCGATCGAGCAGGTGCATTACCTCCGGGATGATGCAGCAGCCGAGATGATGACTGAGGAAAAGGTTCAGCAGGCCCGTTTCGGTGTAGTCCTCGGGGATCTGATGTCGGATCACCTCGATCTGCTGGAACCTTACAACCAGGTCATGGCCCGGATCGGGAAACCTCTTTTCAACATCATTGGAAACCATGACATCAACTTCGACTCCCCGGAGGATGCCCACAGTGATGAAACCTGGCACCACCATTTCGGCCCGCAGTATTATGCCCTGTTTGAGGGGGAAGCCCTGTTTGTCGCGCTGGATAATATCCACTGGCATCACCTCCCTGAGAAAGCGGATGCGAATCTCCCTTCAGAAAAGAAAGGGATCTGGGATCCGAAGCTGGGCGATGAACAGCTGGCCTGGCTGGCCCGCCTGCTTGAATTCCACCCCAGAGACAAACTGCTGGTCCTGATGATGCATGTCCCCCTCGAGATCAATGGGGCCGGATATATCAGCGACCGCCAGGCGCTGTATGACCTGCTGCTGGATCGAAAGGTGCTGGTGCTGTGCGGCCATCTTCATGCCCAGAACCATTTCTTCATCGGCGCTTCTTCTGGCTATAAAGGGAATCCTCCCATTCACCAGCTGACCAATGCCACTCTTTCGGGAGGCTGGTGGAAGGGCCGCAAAGATGACCGCGGAATCCCCTCCGCCTGGTGCATCGACGGAGTGGAGAATGGGTATTCCATCCTGTCGGTCTCTGGCAGCCATTACACCACCACCTATAAAGCCCTGAACCGCTCCTGGTCGCACCAGATGATGATTCATTCCCCTTCGGGGCAGGTCCAGCCGGGTGAAAAGATTCTGGTCAACATTTTCGCCGGCTCCGAAAAATCCCAGGTCACCTTCACCCTGGATGGCCAGGTCGAAACCCCGCTGGAGCGCACCATCGCTCCCGATCCCCTGATGGTCCGCCTGTGGGAGGAGCGCGATCCGGATGATGGCGACTCGGCTGCACGCCCCTCACCGGAAGTGCTCCACCTCTGGACCGGGAACCTCCCGGAGGGGCTTTCCGAAGGGCTGCACTCGATCGTTATTCGTGAGCTCGATCAGTATGGGAGCCTTCATTCAGCCGCAGGCCTGTTTGAAATCACCCCATCAGCACCCTGAAGAGAGTTGTTTTGGGTGTGTCAGGATATCAGCCCACCGGGAAACTTCACTGTGCCATTCCGACACACTCACCCCACCCAATCCCAGCCGTGGCTCTTCTGAAAACCTCCCTGCAAACAGTGTGATATCGATCGTATCCCTTTGAGGACATGGAGGTTAGTGAACCTACTCCGGAATGCCGGGGTGGATTGGCACTCGAAATGCTCATGTGTGAGTCGATACCCTGTTGTTGGGTGTGCTAGCCGATTCAACAGCATAGAAAGGAGCGCAAAGCGCAATGTCGAAGTCAAAAATTACCCCTTTGGCCGATCGAATCCTGGTGCGGCGCATCGAGGAGGAAGTTGCCAAGGTTGGCAGCCTGTATATTCCAGACACTGCCAAAGAAAAGCCTCAGCAGGCTGAAGTGATTGCAGCCGGTCCCGGAAGAGTCAAAGAGGATGGGACCAGAGTCCCGCTGGAAGTTCAGGTTGGAGACAAGGTGTTGATCAGCAAGTACGCCGGCACCGAAATCAAACTCGATGGTGTCGAACATCTCATCATGCGCGAAGACGATGTTCTCGCGATCATCAAGTAATACCGATTCCGAAATTGGAATTCGCATCTCAGAAAGGAGCTGACTGGAATGGCAGCTAAAATCATTACATACAATGAAGATGCGCGGCAGAAAGTGCTGAAAGGTGTCCAGAAACTTGCCGCCGCAGTCAAAGTAACTCTCGGGCCTAAGGGCCGCAATGTGGTTCTCGATAAAAAATGGGGCAGCCCGACTGTCACCAAGGATGGCGTCACTGTCGCCAAAGAAATCGAACTGGAAGACCGTTTTGAAAACATGGGCGCCCAGATGGTTCGCGAAGTCGCCAGCAAGACCAGCGATGTCGCCGGCGATGGCACAACCACCGCCACAATTCTGGCCGAAGCGATCTTCATGAATGGCCTGAAGTATGTCACCTCCGGGGCCAACCCGATCTCCCTGCAGCGCGGAGTCCTGAAAGGTGTTGAAACAGTCGTCGATGAACTCAGCAAAATGAGCCGCAAGGTCAAGGATCGCACCGAGATCGCCCAGGTCGCGACTGTCTCCGCCAATGGCGATTCCCGGATCGGTGATCTGATCGCCGATGCGATGGAAAAAGTCGGCAAAGATGGCACCATCACTGTCGAGGAAGCCAAGACCATCGACACCACACTTGAGGTTGTCGAAGGAATGCAGTTCGACAAGGGATATCTTTCCCCCTATTTCGCCACCGATGCCCAGAGCATGGAAGCGGTTCTCGAAGATGCCTATATCCTGATCAACGAGAAAAAGATCTCTTCGATGAAGGACATGCTCCCGCTGCTCGAGAAGATCGCCCAGACCGGACGCCCGCTTCTGATCATCTGCGAAGATGTCGAAGGCGAAGCCCTGGCCACCCTGGTGGTCAACAAGATCCGTGGCACCCTCAAGGTCTGCGCAGTCAAAGCCCCCGGCTTCGGCGACCGCCGCAAAGCCATGCTGCAGGACATCGCCATCCTGACCGGTGGCAAGTTCATCAGCGAAGACCTGGGCATCAAGCTCGAAGGAGTTCAGGTGAGCGACCTGGGCCGGGTCAAGCGGGTTGTGATCGACAAGGAAAACACAGTCCTGGTGGAAGGCGGCGGAAAGCCGGCTGATATCAAGGGCCGCATCCAGCAGATCCGCAACGAAATCGAAACCACCACCTCCGATTACGATCGTGAGAAACTTCAGGAGCGCCTGGCCAAACTGGCCGGTGGTGTGGCGGTCATCAATGTCGGCGCTGCCACCGAAACCGAAGTGAAAGAAAAGAAGGCCCGTGTCGAAGATGCCCTGCATGCCACACGCGCCGCTGTTGAGGAAGGCATTGTCCCGGGTGGCGGCACCGCCCTGATCCGTGCACAGAGCGCCCTCGACAAAATCAAACTCGATTCAGAAGATGAGCAGCTGGGCATTCAGATCCTCAAGAAGGCTCTCGAGGCCCCGCTTCGCCAGCTGGCCGCCAATGCCGGGCTGGAAGGCTCGATCGTTGTCGAGCATGTCAAGAAGGAAAAGAAGGAAGTTGGATTCAATGTCGCCACCGGCGAGTATACCGACCTGGTCAAGGATGGAGTTATCGATCCAACCAAGGTTTCCCGCAGCGCGCTGCAGAATGCCGCTTCGATTGCCGGCCTGCTTCTGACCACCGAAGCCCTTGTGACCGAGAAGCCGGAAGAAAAAGCCCCGGCACCGGCCCCAGGCCATGGTGGCGGTGGAGAATACGGCGACTTCTAATCCCGCCGCTGTTCCTGCGAACACCTCGAAAGGCCGGAGGATGGATTTCCTCCGGCCTTTCCTCTTTATGGCGCATCACGCTTGCCCCTTCAGCCGGGATTGAGTTCTGCCGAAACTAGAAGGGGGCAGTCTGCCCTGTTTGAGTTTGTCGGCAGAAAGATGATGAATTTGTCTCAGTTCAGCGATCCCGGCCCGGTTGTGGTTGAACAGGCTCCATCAGACCTGCTGCGCCCATTTCGGTCCGCTCGCCAGTGGTTCGAACAGGCCTGCCGCCATGCCGGGGCATTATCGATCCTGCTGGGCATGGCCCTGGTGCGCATCTTCCAGCCGCCTTTCCGCTTCCGCCAATGGATTGCCCAGATGGAACAGGTGGGAGTCCATTCCCTGGCGGTGGCTCTCTTGACCGCAACCTTCACCGGCATGGTCATGGTCCTTCAGACCGGTGTGCAGCTGGGCAGATTCCAATCGGAAACAATGACCCCCGGCATCGCCGGCATCGCCCTGCTGCGCGAAATCGCACCGGTCCTCACGTCACTGGCCATCGCTGCACGGGTCGGAGCCGGAATTACAGCCGAACTCGGCACCATGAAAGTCACCGAACAGATCGATGCCCTCGAATCGATCGGCACTGACCCGATCCACTACCTGGTGGTGCCTCGCCTGGTGGCCTGCATGGTGATGGTGCCGGCGCTGACCATCCTCGCCGACATGGTCGGCATTCTCGGGGGATGCCTGATCGGTGTCACCAAACTCGGAATTTCAGTCCGCTCCTATCTCGACATTACTTTCCACTGGGTGGCTCCCCAGGATTTTTACAGCGGCTTTCTTAAAACGATCGTTTTCGGCGGGATTGTCGCCACAATTGGGTCTTACCTCGGGCTGCGTTCGAGCGGAGGAGCCGAGGGGGTGGGGACCTCCACCACACGCTCCGTGGTTGCCGCATTTATTCTGATCCTGATTTCGGACTATTTTCTGACCGAAATCCTTCTCAAGGTGCTTTGAGATGATTTCGGGCATTGAGGCGACCCGGATCGATCCGGCAATATCTCCGAAACCTGAAGCCCGCATCCGCCTGGTGGATGTTCATCTGGCCTTTGGCCCCCAGCGTGTATTGCGCGGGGTCAATCTGGAGATATTCAGCGGCGAAACCCTGGTCGTGGTAGGCCGAAGCGGTGAGGGCAAATCGGTCCTGCTCAAGGTCATCGATGGCATCCTCAAGCCCGATAAAGGCGAGGTGTGGGTCGAAGACCAGCGGATCGACACCCTGCCGCCGCGTGCGCTCAATGAGTTCCGCCGCAGGATCGCCATGGTATTTCAGGGGGCGGCTCTTTTTGACAGCATGACTGTTGAGGAAAATGTCGCTTTCCCCTATCGGGAACGACGCCTTCTGGCAGACAAATCGATCCGGGAACGTGTGGTCGAAAACCTCCGCCGGGTCCACCTGGTCGATCCAGGTGTCCTCAGGAAAAAACCGGCCGAGCTGTCGGGCGGCATGAAAAAAAGGGTGGGAGTGGCAAGGGCCTTGTCCATGGAACCGGAGATCATTCTGTGGGATGAGCCGACCACCGGCCTCGATCCGGTGACTGCCGATGCCATCAATGATCTGATCCTCGAAGTTCAGCAGTCCACCCATGCCACCTCGGTGGTGGTGACCCATGACATGGCCAGTGTTTTCAAAGTCGGCAACCGTGTCGCCATGCTCAATCAGGGAGTGATCGTTTATACCGGCACAGTCGAGGAAACCCGTGAAACCGAAAACGCCATGGTCAGCCAGTTTGTCCAGGGGCGCGCCCAGGGGCCTTTAACGGAGGGGCTTCCAGTTGGCTAGAAACCGCTCCGAAATCATTGTCGGCCTTTTCGTGCTGATTGTGCTGGCTGTGGCCGGGTATATCATCCTCGCCATCCAGGGCAACCCTTTCGAAAAGACCTTTCCGATTTCGGCCATGTACACCCGTGTCAGCGGAATCAAACCAGGAACCTCGGTCTCGCTCGCCGGGCACCAGATCGGCCAGGTCGAATCGGTTGTTCCACGCCCCGATCTGCGCATGATTGAAGTCCGCATGGCCCTGGCCGAAAGTTACCAGAGCGCGATTCTCAATGATGCCACCGCCACCATTGTCCCGGTCGGATTTCTCGGGGATGTCATGGTGGAAATCACTTATGGCCGGCTGGGGGTTCCGATCCGTCCGGGTGAGATTCTCGAGGGTGGAGAACCCTTCGACTGGCAGCACATGATCAAAGGCGCCGCCAGTGATTTCAGCCATGCCATGCAATCTGTTGACCGTGTGGTCGGCAATGAGAAATACCAGGAGGATCTCGGCAAAATCCTCGACAATCTTTCTCGCTTCACAGACACTCTGAACAATCTGGTCATTCCTGAAGACCGTGCCCAGCTCGACCAGATATTTGCCTCTCTGAAAGAAATGAGCGGGAAAATCGGCGATGCCGCCGGAAGCCTGCAGGCCTTGATCGAAGACAACCGGGAAAATCTGTCCACCTCTCTTGCCAATGCCCGCACCATCAGTGAACAGGTGAAAGGCGAGGTGGCCCCGCAGTTCTCTGAAGCGGCCAGAACCTTTGCCGACCTGGGAACCCGAATGACTGCACTCACCGAGAAAATCGACACATTTGTCGAAGCCAACAGTGTCAATGCCGGGGAGGCCATCACCGGAATCAAGGAAAGCACACGCTCGCTGCGGGAAACACTCGACACAGCAAAGACTTCCCTTGAACGCCTCAATGAAGGGCCGGGAACTCTGCATGACCTGCTTTACCGCGAAGAAACCAGCCGGGAGTTGAATGCCACTCTGCGCAGCGCACGCGGCTTTTTCGAAAAGTGGACCGGACTCGGCGATGGGTTGCAGGTTAAAGTCTCCGCTGAAGCCAAATGGTTTTTCGATGACCCCCTTGGCGATCATTCCCGCCAGGATTTCCGCACAGTCATCACACAGCCTCCACCTGGGATCGATATTCGTGGTTACAGCGAAACCTGGAGCGATGGCGATGCGAACCGCGCCGAATGGGATGTGGCCGGGCAGGTGTGGTTCGGCGACTATGGCATCCTGGCTGGAGTCGATGATGCCGGATTTGATCCGGATCTGGATCTGCTGTTCCTCGGGAAAGTTCCCAGCTCCGGAGGCAGGCTGGTGGCAGGATTCGGTATTCTCGAAGGCGAGGCCGGCGCACGGCTGGAGGCCCACCTGATTCCCGACCTGCTGTATCTGCGCCTGGATGGCATCGGGTTTACCACCGATGACAAGGAACGGCTGGATCTCTCCCTGCGTGCGCAGGTGTGGGAAAATCTCCATATCCTCGGCGGTTTCGAGAGCCTGGTCGGCTCACCCGAGCGGCGCGCTTTTGCAGGGCTGCGCTATGAATTCGGCAAGAAATTTGGCGCAAAGGAAGAATCCGAGACGGGCGGGGACGACGACACCTTCGATTCCGATTACAGCAGTGAAGTGGAAAAGAGCGGCTATGAATCCACTCTATCCCCCGGCAAGGATCCCTTCTCGGATGATGAATCCCTCTGGGAAAAGAAAAAGGGGCAGGAACTCATCCCCGCGGAAGAAGCCCCCTCCATCAAACCCCTCAATGGCCTTTGAGGCCATTGACCATTGAGGTTTGCGGCTGTTCAGTCCAGCGCTTCGATCACCTCAGCGAAGTAGTGCAGAACCAGAAGGTGAGCCTCCTGGATGCGCCCGGTATCTGTGCCGGGAACCACAATGGCGTAATCACACAGATCCCTGGCAGTCCCACCATCCCGGCCTAACCACCCGATAGTCAGCAGGCCTTTGGCCCTGGCGGCCTTCAATGCGGCCACCACATTCGGGCTGGTGCCGCTGGTCGTCAATCCGATGAACACATCCCCGGGCTGCCCCAGGCCTTCCACCTGGCGGCTGAAAAATGCATCCGGACCAAAATCATTGAGGATGCAGGTCGATGCTGCCGTATCGGTCCCGAGGGCGACCGCAGCATAGGGGCGGCGGTTGTTCCTGAACCGGCCGATCACCTCCCCGGCAAAGTGCATCGCCTGCGAACAGCTGCCCCCCATTGCCGGCTATCAGGACCCGTGAGCCTGCCGCAAGACGCTCAGCCAGGGCCTGGGCCGCCTGGGTGATTATCGGCTCCAGAGGTTTCAATAAATCGAGTGTTTTCTGTGAGGCTTCGATCAAATCGGACAGTTTTGGAACTTGTTTCATGAACAGTTATCTCCCCGGCCCGCATCCCATGCGGGCCTGTTTCTATAATTCAAACCTCGAAAGGTTCCATTTTAAAAAAAGGCGCCCAGGGCAAGGGCGCCAAAAGCCACAGCAGAGGTGGTGGGTGAAACTTACGCTTCCTGTCTGTTGCAACCCGCGGGTTTCATCGCCCGAAATCAGGTGTCAACAGTTTTTTCATCTTGCTCCACATCCCCTTCTTCGGCTCGGGTTTCTGTTCATTTGTGTTCGTCTGCGGAACCACCATTGCAACCGGCTCGGCCTGATGCGCGGGTGGAGGCGCATACCGGCTCCTGGGATTCTGCTGTTCGCGGATATGCCTCGGAGGAACCGGACGGGCCTGGCTGAGATTGGCCGAACGCCCATCCAGCAGGTTGTCCCAGGTCTCCTCAGTCAGCGCGCCACCCGAACGGGATTCGAATCCGGCTGGCGGTGACAGCTTGCGTCCCACATTGGGAACCGGTGATTCATCCGGCACATAAGGCACCTCCCAGGATTCAGCCCCCATCGAACCTGAGGGTTGCCCCATCGGGGTTCCGCCACTGGCCCGGGTTCCTGAAAGGGTGGTCCATTCCTGATTCTTGCGGGCTGTGCCGCCGGAGGGAGCCCAGCCTTTGCTCAAAGGTGGATCCGACCAGAGATCCTCTTCTCCGCTGCGGGTCTGAGGCTGCCCTGTGGAAGGAGCCGCTGACGGATCAGCAGGCGCCTGGGGTGAAGCCGGTGCAACTGGAGCAGCCGGCTGGACAGGCTGCGTGGGCGCGGTACCGGCGCTGATGGAGGAATTCACGGCTGGCGGTGCTGTTGCTGCAGGTTTGCCTGCCGGCGCTGATTTCTTGAGTATCTGCGGAGCCTCATCCTTTCGGTAACGGAAGGTCATATCATGCTTTTCCAGAGCTTCATGCATGACCTGGTCATAAGTTTTGTTAGTGGCATCGATTTCGATCGGGCTTTCAAATGCCTGACGGTCCACGGCGCGGTTGATGCCGAATTCACTCCAGTCTGTTCTCCCCACCTGGCGGATCAGGTCTCTGAATGTTCCCTTGAAGGATCCCAGGCTGGCGGCTGGCTTGCGCAGGGCCTGCACCGCATCTTCCCCTTCAAGCGGGGTGACCGCCCGGGGCGCTGTTTGCGGCTGTCCGCCTGCGCCATTCTTTTTCGGTGCGGCTTCCGCATCTGGTGCCGAGGGCTGCGGCTCTGCCGCGCTTTCTGCGGGCGCTTTCTCCTCAACCGCCGGAGCGGCCTCACGCGGAGTGGCGGCTTCCGGCTCCTCCAGCTGGCGGAGCATCTCCGACGCGCTGGAACCATTCTTCTTCAATTCACGCTTGAAAGCTGAAGGCTCCTCCAGTGGCTCGGCTTTGCCGGCGTCATAGGCACTCATGAACTCCGCGGTTCGATCCACAAAATTCCCGCTCTCATCCAGGTAGCCCCAGCGCCCATTCCGATTGATCCACTGGGGTTCTCCTTCAGTGGACCAATCGAGGTTCTCGAGATCCTCTCCTTCCGGAATCCCGGCCAGCTGGGCATCTCCCATGGTTGTTTTCCGCTTGCCTTCCAGTTTTGAGAAGGATTCCTCATCCTGCTCATACTTCTCGAAAGGAGTGTCCAGATTGAGGATATGCGGTGTGATAAACAGCAGCAGCTTGCGTCGGTTATCCGCTTTTGAAAGCGATGAAAAGAAGTACTTGAACACCGGCACCTTGTTGATAAAGGGAGGACCGGCATTGTTGTTTGCAATCCCCCGCTGCAGCAGGCCTCCGATGGCCAGGGTGCGGCCATCTTTCAACACTGCGGTCGTTTCGATATTGGCTGTCAGAACCCGCAGGCCGGTCGTATCACCACCGATATCGACACGCCCCCCATCCGGCGGAAGCTCGCTGTTTTCAAGCCCGATATAGAGCTCCACATACCCCTTCTCGCTGATGTTCATCGCCTCGACAATCAGGCGGATGCCGACCTCACGAACCGCTGGGTCACAATGTCTCTTGAAGATCCCGAATAAATGTCATCCCGGAAGCTGCGGACACCAATCGGTTCCTCCGAACCGACTGTCAACCGTGCCTCTTCTTTTCTCTCCACGATCAGCCGGGGGCTGGCGATGGTCTGCGCCTGTGTTTCGGATTCAGTGGCCTGCAGGGTCGCCAGGAGGTTCCCGGCATCCAGCGCCGCAAACTGAACCGCTCCGCTTCCTGTCAACTGAAGTATCGACTGCCCATCCAGAAGGGTCCTGCCGAGAAATGAAGTTTCATTTTCAACCGCATCTCCGGCGACGACTGTCGGATTCCAGTTGAAGGCATAACGTGAATCGACATTCAGTATTTCCGCCTCGACAAAGACCGCCGGCCGCGGCAGGTCATAGGCTTTGATCGCTTCGGCGATCCGATCCAGCCGCTCCGGGGTGTCCTGGACAATGATCTTGCCGGTGTATTCATTCGACACCAGCTTCCCTTCTTCACTCAAAAGGCCCAGCTCATCGAGCATGTCCACCACATCCTCGACTTCATGGAAGCTGATGGTGAAGACACGGATTTCTTTCTTGATATCGATGGTCTCCACCAGCTGCTGGATTTCCTGAAGATTTTCAAGCGTGGTTCTGACAATCAGCTGGCTGTTGGCGACATCGACAGTCAGCGCCCCCTCTTCCAGATCGGGCAGCCTCTCACGGATCATGTCGGCCACCTCATTGGGATCCCCATACAGAATCGGGAATACTGTGCTCTGCTTGGGAATGTCCACCCGGTTCAGAAATTCTTCGATGCGTGCAAGGGCCTCGGGTATGTCACGCACCATGATCAATTTCTGGTTATCCAGGGCGAGTGCATCCGCCGAAGGGCTGTTGGAAAGGAAATTACGAACCAGGTCCAGCATCTCCGATGGACGGTTGAATCGGACCGGAAACTGTTTTTCAACGATGTTTTCCGCTGCAACCGGCTTATCGGTGCCTGGACGAATCATCACACTGTCAGCCTGATAATCGATCCATAACCCATACAGGGTCGCCATATCATCGAGGACTTCACGTATTGTCTTTTGAGTCTTGACATTGAGGTTGACAACAATTTTCGGATCGACATTCCCGGCCACATTGATGTTCACTCCGCCGAGAGTGGAAAGGAGGTCAACAACTTCGGTCAGCTTCTGGTCAGTAAAGGCGACATCAAAAATCGGTGTATCGAGGCCCTTGGGTGTGCTGTCTGCGTCATCCGCGGAAGCCTCCGCGGTGGCATCGGGTGTGGCGGCTCCCTGTGCCCAGCCCGGCTGGACCGGGACAAGGCTGTAGAGAACTCCCATCAGAAAAAAGAGAGCGGGAAGTTTACTCCTGATTGCAGCTTGAAATCTGAAGCGCGGTATCCATCCCCCCCCAGGACGAACACGCACTCCGCTGCTCCCCTGCAGCAGTGTGCCCTGACATGAATTTTCCCCCCGACTTTGGCAACCCTTCCAGGGGCTCATTCCCGGATCAGCTCATGGTCGCCTGATGGTGTTATATACGAGAACGGATCCGCATTTCAAGAGTAACTTTTGCAAAACCCGGTAGAATGTGTGAAAAATAGGCCATTCATGGTATTCGCAACCATCTCAGGAATATACATTTACAATATGAGGCATAACAATCGACTTGATATGGTGTGAAAGATGTGAAATAATCGGTTCAGGCAGCCGATAATGGTTTGTTTCAGCCCTCTTTCCCGGTTTCATCCTGCTTCTTTCCATCCCCATTGCGAAGGTGTGACATCAGGACCGCAATATCTGCCGGGGATACCCCCTCCACACGCGAGGCCTGGCCCAGTGTCATCGGCCTGATTCGATCCAGCCTGAAGCGCGCCTCATTCCTCATGCCGCCAAGATTGAGGTAATCGAGATTCACCGGAATAAGCTGCGACTCCAATCGCTTCTGCTGCTGGATCTGCCGCTGCTGGCGATCGATATATCCATGGTATTTGACCGCGATTTCGACCTGCTCCACCACACGGCTGCAGTGGTTCGATTCCGGCCGTTCGCCACCCTCCAGAATCCAGTCCAGATCCGCATGGTTCACACCAGTCCGCTCGAGGACTTCCGCCAGGCTCGATGGTTTTTTGAAGTCCCCGGGACTGATCGCCTCGACCCGTTGGCGGATATCGAGACGCGGTGCGATCCGTGCACCCTCAAGCCTTTCGATCTCCGCTTGAATCTCCTGCTGAAGCCTTCTGACTTCAGCCCCACGGGACTGCGAAACCAGGCCGACCGCTGCCGCGCGCTCTGTCAGGCGCAGATCGGCATTGTCCTGGCGAAGCAGCAGGCGGTGCTCTGCACGGCTGGTGAACATTCGATACGGTTCAGTGGCGCCACGGGTTGTGAGGTCATCGATCAGCACACCTGTGTAGCCCTCATCCCGTCCAAGAATGAATGGCTCCCTGCCCTCGAGGCACAGGGCGGCATTGGTCCCGGCGATAACCCCCTGGCAGGCAGCCTCTTCATACCCAGAGGTTCCATTGATCTGGCCTGCCAGAAACAGATTCGGTATCGACTTCACTGCAAGAGTCGGATACAGCTGGGTCGGATCGACATAGTCATATTCCACTGCATACCCCGGCCGTACCATCTCCACTTCTTCAAGGCCTTCGATTGTCCGCAGAAAGGCCAGCTGCACCTCCGCCGGCAGCGAGCTGGACACCCCATTGGGATAGATTTCGATGACATCCAGGCCATCCGGTTCGAGAAATATCTGGTGGCGCGGCTTGTCCGTGAAGCGTTTGACCTTGTCCTCGATGGATGGGCAGTAACGCGGGCCGACACCTTGAATCTCACCGGAGAAAAGAGGCGAACGATCGAAGTTGCGCCTGATGACCTCATGGGTCCGCTCGTTGGTGTGGGTGATATAACAGGGGAGCCCCTCCTCGATCAGAGGAGCAACATCCGCACTCCGGCTGAACGAAAATCGATAATCCAGCGGTTCACTGGGCTGTTTTTCCAGTATGGACCAGCAGATGGTGTCCCGGTGCAGCCGGGCCGGAGTGCCTGTTTTAAGCCTCCCCATGCGCAATCCGAGCGCGGCGATTGAAGACGACAGATGCTCCGCGGATTCTTCTCCAACCCGCCCGCCAACCGACTTGACCTCCCCCTGGTGCATCAACCCCTTGAGGAAAGTCCCGGTGGTCAGAATCACAGCCCGGAATTCAAATTCCCGCCCATCCACCAGGCGCAGCCCGATCACCCGGTATCCGGAATCCGCAGTGGTGTCCCGGTCAAAAATCAACTCGCAAACCTCACCTTCATACAGGGTCACCCCCGGCTGATGCGCCACCGCCTCACCGGCCACAAAACTGTAGTGCTTCCGGTCACACTGGGCACGCGGGCTTTGCACCGCCGGGCCTTTGGAACGGTTCAACATGCGGAAGTGGATCATGGCCTGATCGGTGAGGTGGGCCATCGCGCCGCCCAGCGCATCCACCTCCCGTGCGATCTGCCCCTTGGCGACTCCACCGATCGCGGGATTGCAGGACATCTGAGCAATGCGGTTTTTATCGAATGAGAAAAGCCCGGTATTCATCCCCAGGCGGGCCGCCGCCAGAGCCGCCTCCAGGCCCGCATGGCCTGCACCCACCACTGCAATATCCATCTTCGGAGTCATTGCCGCTGAAAAGAAAAAGGCTGGAGTCCAGGTTCGGCCATGAAGGTCACCTGAGCCGGATGCGGGGATCGGAAATTGCCAGCAGAAGATCCGCCAGCAGATTCCCGGCTATCAGAAGCACTGTGCCCATCAGAAGCGACGCCACCACAAGGAACTCATCCTGGGCGAAAAGCGCTTCGACAACAGTTCGTCCCAGCCCCGGATAAGACATGACTGTTTCGACCAGAACCGCGCCGGACAGCAGCCCCGAGAGTGAAAAACCAAACAGGGTAATCAGTGGATTGATGGCATTGCGCACCGCATGTTTCCCGATCACCACACCCTCGCCAAGCCCCTTGGCCCTGGCAGTTGTGAGGTAATCGGCGCGCAGCTCATCCAGCAGGCTTCCGCGCATCTGCCGCATATAGGTGGCCAGTCCGGACGCTGCCAGAACCACCGCGGGAAGAATCAGGTGATGAAGGATGTCTCCCACTTTTCCCAGCCAGGACATGGAATCATAGTCGATCGAGCGCAGCCCTCCGACCGGAAACAGGCCGGTCACTTTGGCGAACAGCAGAGCCAGCAGCGCCAGAAACACCCCCGGAATGGACAGGCCGAGGAAGGCGATCGCTGAACAGATCCGGTCGGTCCAGGAGTACTGGCGGGTGGCGGAGAGAATCCCGAGCGGAATGGCGATCAGCCATTCAAGGACAGTCGCCAGAAGCGCGAGGATAAATGTGTTGTACAATCGCTCCGCAATCACCGGTGTGACCGGACGCTTGTTGGACACCGAATAACCAAGATCGAGATTCAGCACCGCCCCCTTCAGCCAGGCGGCATAACGCAGGAACCAGGGCTGGTCCAGCCCGTATTTGACTGTCAGCTGGTCGATCACCTCAGTTGGAATGGCCGGATTGAGCTTCCACACATCGAGCACATTTCCCGGCGCCAGGTCAATCAGCAGAAAGGTGAACAGCGGCACCAGAAACAGCACCGGCAGGACCTGCAGCAGCCGCCTGAGGATATAGGTCTTCATCTACTCTTTGATAAAAATCTCATCGGCATTCCAGACATCGCGCGGCCGCACGACCCGTGGGCGCATATTACCGAACTTGTTCCGGACCGCCAGGTAGACCTTTGAATTGACCAGCCAGGCCATCGGCTGGTTTTCCGCATACTGCATCTGAATATCCCGCCAGATTCGCTTCTGGGCGGCATCATCCGGTGTGGCCAGAAAATCCTCGATCAGCTGATCGACTTTCGCCTCCCATTCGGTGGCCGGGGTCTTCTGGTTCGGGAACCAGGAGTGGGTGCGCCCGGAGGAACGGTAGACATTCAGGCCCGAAAGGGGGTAATCACTGCCGGTCAACCCCAGCAGGCAGGCCTCATAATCGAAAGAGTCCGCAATGGCGGTCACCAGGGTGTTGAAGTCCACCAGCTTCATCCTTCCATTCAGGCCTGCTTCTTTGAAACTTTCCTGAATGATGTTCCCCATGCGTTCACGGATGCCATTCTCACGGTTGGTGATAAAGGTGAACTCGATTGGGTTCCCCTGGGGATCTTCACGAATCCCATCCCCATTGCGGTCGATGAACTGCAGGCTGTCCAGAATTCTGCGCGCTGCATCGAGATCGTATTCAAACTTGGGAATGTCCGGGTTGTACCACTCCGTGTTGGCCGGCGATATCGGGCCATAAATCGCCTCTGCACGCCCCCGGAAAACATTACGGATGATTCCCTCCCGGTTGATGCAGTGGGAGATGGCCTTGCGGAACTCGACATGGGTGAACCAGGCCAGCTTATGGGGTGGTACGAAGGGCTGATGGGTCTGGGGATTGGTTCCTGTGTTCTGATTGAACCAGAGATGGTTTTCGCCGAGATCCACTCCCAGCTCATAGATCGTGAAATTCCCCTTCTGCTCCTGGTCCTTGAAGCGCTTGTATTTGTCCGGCGAGATTCCATGCGAATCGGTCTTCCCCGCTTCAAAAGCGACATCCATGGCGGCCAGGTCGGGAACATTGAGCAGGATGATTTCATCGAGGTAAGGCAGGCGGTTTCCGGCTTCATCCTTGCGCCAGTACAGGGGGTTCTTTTCCAGAACCACGCTTTCCCCGGAAAGGTACTGCTTCAGCCGAAACGGGCCTGTGCCAACCACATCCTTTGGCGGGGTATCCACATTCAGCGCTTCGGTCAGCTGCCCTTTTTTCCAGGCCTCTTCAAGTTTGTGTTTCGGGATGATCACCAGTGAGGTGGCGATGGACCTTTCAAATGGCCCATAGACCGCGGGCAGTTTGATTTCGACTGTGCGGTCATCCACCTTGCGGTATTGAAATTTCTGCCCTTTCACCTCGAGGAAGCTTCGAGCCGGATTGATGACCTGATCGTCATAGATGACATCCAGCGAAAAGATCACATCATCGGCAGTGAGCGGTGTGCCGTCATTCCACAGTGCTCCTTTGCGCAGATGAAAGGTCCAGGTCAGAAAATCATCACTGTGCTCCCAGGAGGAGGCCAGGACCGGAACGATCTTCTTTTTTTCCAGGTGGTAGCTGATCAGGCCTTCATAGATATGCTGAATGACATCACTGGATGAGGATTCATTGGCGGTGACCGGATTGAAAGTCTTTGGATCCCCGAGTGCTGCGAGGATGATCCTGCCGCCAGGCTTCCCGATTTCAATTCCGGTGGCGATGTCAAAATCGATGTCTTCGGAGAATGCCTTCCCTGAAAAACTCAGGAGGGTAAAAGCCGCCACCAGTGACAAAACTATCCGCATCATCTCTCTCACCTCGGTTTGTGTCGTGGTCCTCGATCCATTTTGAGGATACAGGATGAAAGGATCAATCCGCGAGTGGATCTTCGGAGGGTTCCATCTCTTCACCCGCATATCCGAAACGCCGCAGGGCATCCGGGTGTTTCCTCCAGTCTTTCACCACCCCGGCTCGAAGGTCCAGGAAAACTTTCTGCCCCAGCATCTTTTCGATTTCCCGGCGTGAGTTGACCCCGATTTTTTTCATCATCTCACCCTTCCTGCCGATCATGATGCCTTTCTGCGAGTCGCTTTCCACAACAATCAGCGCCGAAATCACGATCGGGTGGTCCTTCCCCTTGTCTTCTATCGACTCGATCAGGACCGCTGTGGCATAGGGCAATTCTTCATGCGTGGCTGCATAGATCTGCTCCCGGATCAGTTCCGAAATCTGAAACTTCATCCCGCGGTCAGTCACTGTGTCCTCAGGATAATAGACCGGCCCTTCAGGCAGGTGGGATCGCAGGGCATCCAGCAGTGAATGGATTCCCGAGGTGTGCAGCGCCGAAATGGCGATCTGCTCCACCGATCCCTCCACCACAGCCAGAAATTTCTCCCAGGCACGCGAAAGCGCATCCGGGCGCAGGCGGTCGATTTTATTGAGCACCCCGATGAAGGGGATTCCAGCCTCCCGCACCCGTTCGACCACGAAGGCATCGCCTCCTCCAAAAGCCTGTTCCGCGTCCAGCAGCACCACAGCGATATCCGCATCCGCCAATGCCCCGAATGCCTGGCCGACCATGAAGCGGTTCATCTGCTCACGCGCCTTGTGGATGCCCGGCGTGTCGAGAAAGATGAACTGGCAGTCCTTCTCGGTCCGGATCCCGGCAATTCGGTTCCTCGTGGTCTGGGGCTTGTTGGAAACTATCGCCAGCTTGGTTCCGACCAGCTGGTTCAGCAGGGTCGATTTGCCCACATTCGGCCGTCCCAGCAGGGACACAAAACCGGAACGGAATCCTTCGGGTGAAGTCAATAAAGACATGAGTGAACCTGCATTTCGCTCAAGTGAGCTGTCATTCCGGCTGCCATATCAGGGGGCCGATGGGGTGGCCGGTTCAACCTGGCCACCCGGCTGGAAGAGCATGATATCTTTGCCCTGCATGCCGACCTGCCTGTTTCGGCGCAGGATCGCATTGATGTTATTGCGCCGGAATCCGGCAGGAATCTCGGGGACAAACCGGTCATCCGGAATCTTCTCATTCCAGGCGGTTTCCTGGTAGGCCTGAATCATGTAATTTTTCAGTTCCGAATCAAGGTAGACCGACCTGGCCAGATTCCCATCGGCCGCATTGAAAACATCCTCACGGATCGACATCTCCCCAAGCCCGTCTCTTGTCACCGGGAGGATGCCCCTGTACCGATTCTGTTTGATCCTCGCACGCATGGCATGATTCAGCCTCATGCGCACATGGATGCGGTCTCCATCCGAGGTCTTCTCGCGCCGTGCCTCGAGAAATTCTTTCAAACGTTCTTCATAAGGCATCCCAAACAGCAGATCCTTGTAGGGATCTGCCAGTTCCGATGCGCTTTTGACCTTCATCGGACCAACAGCATCCTGGGAGGCCCGGTCGGTCACATTCAGATCCAGATCATGAACATTCTTTTTTGCATAAGAAATCACCTGCATGTGGGTGACATCGTAAACCTCGCACTGGTTGGGCTGGAGTTCATACCCGGAACCCTGGTCCTGGCTGTTTTTCAAGCGGCTGGTGAACGATCTCAGTATCCAGCGATCGGGTTTCGAGGCATCGAACCAGAATTCAGCCTCCACAGCCTCTCCGGGAGTGATCCCCACAAAGGACATTCGTGTCCGGATATGAGCAGAGGAGTAATTGCGCGCCTGCTCATCCATGGCCTGGTAGAGCGGCAGGATGTCCTCTTGTGTGAGAACAAAAGAGGTCTGCAGATCCGGCTCTTTTGAGACCACTTCCGGTTCAACCTGGGGCGGTTCAGGAACCGGCTCTTCACGGGTATTGAACAGCAGCAGAGCCAGAAGGATCGCTGCCACGACAACACCCGCAAGAACACTGATCAATGGGGTCGGCTTCATCGGTTCAGGCCATTTTCTGCAGCAGGCGGCTCAAGGCGGTGACTGCCGCACGCTCGCGGACAGCATCCCGGTCACCTGGAAATTCATAACGGTGCGTTTCGATTCCAGGCTTGTTTCCAATTCCGATCCAGACCAGTCCCACCGGTTTGTCTGAGGTTCCTCCTCCCGGCCCGGCGATCCCTGAAATCGAGATTCCCCAATCCGCTCCGGTTGCCTCTAAAATTCCATGGGCCATACATCGGACAGTTTCTTCGCTGACAGCCCCATGGTGTTCAAGGGTTTCGGCAGGAACCCCCAGCAGGTCCTGTTTCAGGCGGTTGTCATAGGAGACAACCCCGCCCAGAAAAATATCGCTGCTTCCAGCGATTTCTGTCATCCAGCTCGATAACAGGCCCCCTGTGCAGGACTCAGCAACCGCCAGCTTCTCGCCTCGATGCCGCAGCCGCTGGGAAACCACTTCTTCCAACTCCCGCGCTGGCAGCTGGCCCTCCCGGAAAGAATCCCACCTTTCATAAACATACTCAGGAAACAACACCTCTGTCCGATCGGCGATTTCAGTCAGAATCTCAACTGCCCGGGGATATTCGGCCGGCAGGCTGATGGTCACATCCACACGCGCCACCCGGATCAGTGAGGACAACTCGATTTCCGGATAGGGGGCCAGCAGCGGACGCATTTTCTCATCGATGGAGGACTCCCCCATCTGCGCGAATCGGAGCAGGATCGAGTGCGGCGGCGACGGCCATTGGTACCTGTGGATGAGGTACGGCAGCGCCTGTTCATGCCACATCGGATTCAGCTCCCGGGGCGGCCCAGGCAGGGCGATCACGGTGCAGTCCGGCCAGTCAGGCGGCTCAAATACCAGCCCCGGCGCAGTCCCGTGATCATTGTGGAACCAGGTTCCATGTTCCGGGACCAGAGCCTGGCTGCGGTTCGAAGAGGAAATCGGGCGGCCCATGCGTTCATAACGATGCCTCAGGTCCTCCCATAACTCCGGTTCCTCACGCAACCCCACTCCAGTGGCTTTGGACAATCCTTCCCGTGTCAGATCATCGAGGGTCGGCCCCAGTCCGCCGGTTGTAACGATTACCGCTCCAGGGGCCAGATACCTGCGGACACAGGCCTCTTCCTCCCCTGCCTGATCGTGAATGATCTCGCAGGATGCCACTCTGGCGCCATGCAGCGCCAGGCTCTGCGCAATTGTCTGGAGATGGAGATCCCGGCGTTTGCCCGACAGGAGTTCATCGCCGATCAGAATGAGATGAATCGGATTCATACACGGCAGAGTATGTCGGTTTATCGAGTCAATGTCACCTGACCGACCCTCAGCCTTTCGGCACAACCAGGCGGAAATCGGCGGATTGGTTCTGGTTGTTGGCCAGGCGTGCACCAGGAAGTTCGAATGCCACTGTTTTCCAGCCGACCCTCCCACTCAATGCAACCGATTCACTCGATTTGTACATTCCATGGTAACCGGCCGAAAGATCCCAGGAATCATACTCGACATGGACTGCATCGGTTCCACCAAAACGGTTCTGGCCGGGGCGGGTGGGCACCTCGAAAATTTCGACCTCGAGTTTGACACGGTCCCGTGTGGCAAAGGCGAATGAACCTCCACACGGAAATAGAGATAAGAATCGATTGTTTCTATCAGATTCCCCTCTCTGGTCTCGACTGTTCGGAAAGCCCCATCCTCCGCCTGGACCGCTTCGATACCCTGGGGGCCATTCCGGGCTGTCCAGGAGGCCCGCTCAGCATTCCGCCAGGGGCCTGGCAGCGGCTCGGCGATCCCCTTTTTGAAGGCGCGGGCATAATCGGCGGTTATCCTGAGGTATTCATCCCCATATTCCACAGTCGGGCAGATCTCGGTTCCCTCGTGAAGCTCATTCCAGGTCTCCACCACAGTGATCGGCGCCGGGGACCTCAGGGCATGTTCCCAGGCTTCGCGATAAAACCGGCTGTCTTCCCGTTCCCGCAGAACCTTGCTCCCGCGCGGCAATCCATGCACCGCGGAGTTATCGAATCCCGGCCCAACCGAGTTGATCGACAGGCAGGTTGGCTTGATCGCTCCTCCCCACTGGTAAATCCAATCCGCACCCGCCTCCTGAGACCAGTCGCTATGGGCGATGAAAAGCGGGACTGCACCGCCAAACTCCTGTGCGAAGTGTTCACGGGCATAACCAAGCACATGGCTGTCATGCCCGCTCGCAAACTCGGATGCATACAGCCAGACCAGCGGCTTTTTCTCCCACAATGCCCAGAATCTGTGCGGCACCAGAGAGTAGAAGTCACGGATGGTGGCATAAAAATGTTTCCATCCGGCTTCGGTTTTCAGATCGATCTTGCCACCCTGCTGATAGTTGAATGGCGACTCGAAGGTGAGGGTCGATGTGTCATAAAACATCCCGATGCGCGGGTTCGGCTTTCCTTCCTTTTCCCGTTTGTCGAGTGCGGCGGCAAGAGCCTTCAAACCACGCTCAGACCAGGCGGCGACCACATGCCCATCTTTGCCATACCGGCCCGGAACTCCCCAGAACACCGGCAGGAGGATATCGATCCCGGCCGACAGCATCCGATCGATCTGGGTGGAATGCCAGGCGGGATTGTCAAAATCCCACTCCTTCAAATCGACCGGGTGGTTGGTCAGGGCATCCAGTGGTTTCTTTGAATTGAGATATCCAGTGGCAAACTCGATGTGGCTGCGATTATAGGCCGGATCGCATAATTCTCCCGCGCAGCCATCTTTCCACTTGTACCAGTAAAAATAATATGCTGCCACCAGGCGATCTCCTGTCGCCCAGGTGGGAATCGATGCAACCTCTGTGGCCGAGACTGGCATGAAAGACCCGGGGGGATCCGGCAGCGCCTGGCATTGGAGATCCTGAAGGTTCGCCATCTGGCACAGAAAGGCCGCCAGGACAAACCCCGCGGCCCGGATGCATGACCCTTTTCCGCTGTTCATATCAGGCCTCCTCCTCATTTTCGACTGTTTCCTCAGAGGACTCTCCCCCTGTGATTTCCTCAATCTCTTCCTCTTCGCCAACCGCTGAAGCACCGCCACGGCTGGCTTCGAGAACTTCTGTCAGGTTGGAAACGACCCGTTCTTTATCGCTGTCTGAAATCGCCAGTATTTCCTGGAGCGCGATGCCGATGTGGGGAAGATATTTTTCGATGTACCCCCGTTTGCGCCGCTCATCCGCCTGGCGTTTGCGAAGCCGGATATGGCTGGCCAGCTTGCGCCCGCATTCCTGAAGCGCCAGCTTCACCTCCCGCGTGATCTCATCGTAATCAGCGATGGCCTCTTTGCTCTCCGAGGTAAAGGGCACCCACACCGAAGCGATATGGACAAAGATCACCGCCGGGCCGGCGGGAAGCGCGCCTCTCGACTGGGACAACCCATAATTCCTCCAATCGGTCGAAACCACCCCATCGGTAATCGCACAGCCGGACTGCTGGTACAGCAGCGGCACACGGTTCGCAAACCGGTACAGGGTCACCAGATCATCGCTGGGAAGATCTCCCCCCCAGGCGACCCCAGCCTCGACCAGAAACGGATTCCCGCGATACACCGAAGGCGGGCGTGTCACCGCAACCGTGAAATCCGCTTTGATGCGCCCTGTCAGGCTCTTGATGATCAGGTCTTCGCCGATGGGTGAGATGCAGTTGGTCGGCGGGGCCGATGATCTTTGTGGAGTTGATCGACTGAGTACAGTTTTTCAGCCCCATGGGCAGCCACCCGCGAGGTGTAGGTCTGAACAGTAAAACCCGCCCCCCGGCAGATATCCTCTGCGACTTTGGGTGTAATGCGTGAAAACTCATGCTGCAGAAAAGGTCCCAGGTTGGGCTCTTTGGTGTCCCTGAGCATCTTGATCAGCATCCCCAGTTCAACTCCATAGGGATGCGGCTTGATCTCGGTCGGCTGCCTGGGCAGTTCATCTGTTTCACGGGGGTAAAACACCTCCACCCCCTCCGGGTTGATATACCTCAGGCTGGTATGCGGATTGGCCAGAGCCGTCGCTTCAAGGTACTGATCCACCGAATGCCGCCCCTTCTGATAGCGGGCTTCCAGCTCGATGCTGACCTCGGTGCCTGTCCTGGCGTATTCCCACTCGACATCGGCCTCCCTCACAATCTCCGGATTGTTTCGCCGTGTATCGATATGAAGTTCGTAGTAGTGCGCCGGTTTGCGCGGAGAGGGGCGTGAAGTGATGATGATCGGCTTGCCGGTGGTCAGCTGGCCATACATCCCGGCGGCGCTGATTCCGATTCCCTGCTGCCCGCGGCTCTGCTTCAGGGAGTGAAACTTGGAGCCATACAGCAGCTTGGCGAAGATCTTGGGAATCTGATTCTTGACAATCCCCGGTCCATTATCCGCCACAGTCACCCGCATCCGTGTTTCGGAAATCGGGTCGATTTTAACCTGAATATCCGCCAGGATGCCCGCCTCTTCACACGCATCCAGCGAATTGTCCACCGCTTCCTTGATGGTGGTTAACAGGGCTTTTCGGGGATTGTCGAATCCAAGCAGGTGGCGGTTTTTCGTGAAAAATTCCGAAACCGAAATCTCGCGCTGCTTGCCCGCCAGACGCTGTGCCTGGGATTCGGTCTCATGCGGCTTTGCGGAACCGTTTTTTTGGGTGCAACTTTTTCCAGCTGGGCCTCCCCCTCCAACTCAAACAGGCTCAGCTGCTCACCAGTTTCCTTGTTTTCAGACATTTCTCTCCCCCTGCCAGACCACTCCCGTCCATCCTGGCTCTCCATTTATATACCCCTGATGTTCCGAAGCGGCAAGACTCCTCCACCCTGCCAGTTCATTTCAGGCCGGAAGGAATTCGCCGAAGCGGGTTTCAATCCACTGAGCCTGTTCTTACCGGATGGGATCTGAAATCCTGGTTGAGGAGTGATTCATCGTACTCCTCCCGCAGCAACCGCACCCCAGAGTACAACTTGATTTCATCCAGAAGGGACATCAGCACCGGGATCACCACCAGTGTGAGAATGGTTGAAAAAGTCAGGCCATACACGAGCGATATCGCCAGTGGCACAAGGAAACTGGATGTCCCGCTCAGGCCGAACAGCATCGGAAAAAGGCCGGCGACAGTGGTCGCGCTGGTCAGGATGATCGGGCGGACACGCGAGCGTGAGGCCCACAGGATGGAACGCCAGCGATTCATGCCACGCTTCCTGGCCCGGTTGGTGAAGTCAACCAGCAGGATCGAGTGGTTCACCACAATCCCAACCAGTGCGACCACCCCCAGCAGCCCCATGAACCCGAGCGGCTCATTGTGAACCAGCAGACCGATCAGCACTCCGACCAATGAAAGCGGAATGACCGACATGACCACAAATGGCTGCATGACCGAGTTGAATATGGTGGCGATGATGCCATAATTGATCAGCATCGCCAGGGCGAAGGCCCGGCCAAGAGCTGCCATCGATTCCTGTGAATCCTCTTCCTCTCCGCCATAGTCGAAGAGGACCCCGGCATGATCCTTGGAAACATTCCCATACCGGTCCTGCATCATCTGGTTGATTTCCCGGGAGGTGATGTAGACCCCATCCACATCCGCCGTGACTGTCACTGTCCGCTTCTGGTTCCAGCGCTGGATCGAAGAGAAGCTGCGGCCATAATCAACCCTCGCGAAGCTATCGAAAGGGACCATTTCACCCTTATCATTGCGGAATTTCATGATGCGGATATTTTCAGGAGAAGAACGGTACCCTTCGGTGAACTTGACATGGATTTCGACTTCTTCCTCACCCCGTGTAAATGTGGTGGCCAATCCTCCTGCGAAGGCATTGCGAACTTCACGGGCAACTTCAGCCACACTGATCCCGAGATCAGCCGCACGCCTTTCATCCACATCGATGCGGAACTCTTCTTTCCCCCACTCGAAATCATCCTTGATGTCTTTCAGTCCAGGCACTGTACGCAGGTAAGATTGAACCTCTTCAGAAATTTTGAGGATTGTGGGGTAATCCTCGGCCATGATCCGGAATGTCAAGGCCGAGCCGACCGGCGGTCCACCTCGATCCTCCTGGAACTCAATGCTCATCATGCCGGGAATCTCAGGGAAATTCTTTCTTGACAGATCCATGATGTCCTTGCCGCTGATTCCCGGGCGGACAGCGGATTCGGTCAGGTCCACAACAATCTGAGCCTTCCCGGAGCCATATTTCATCTGTCCGGTCGAGGCATCCTCAATAAATCCGACACGTGTGACCACGGCCTCGATGTAATTCTTCGGCAATCCGAGCAGATGTTCCTCAACCAGCTCGATCGCTTTTTCGGTCTGTTCGAGACGGGTGCTTTCAGGCATCTCGAGGTTGATCATGAAAAACACAAAATCATCATTCTTAAATAATTCAAACTTCATGCGCATGGATGCATACACTGAGAAGGACACCAGCAGGCTCAGTGAAACCACCATGAATGCCAGGCGATGCCGCAGGCACAAAACCAGGAAGGACACATACCGGCTCAGGAAGGATGGGAACCACTGGTTCGGACTGATCCAGCACGCATCGAAGCGGTTCCCACACCACTGGGCAATCCGCATCACCCGGGTGAAAGCATGCATAACTGCATACACCAGGCTCCAGATTCCGAACGCCAGCATCCTTCCCAGCAGAACCAGCGGCCGCACCACCACCGGATACCGTGCCATGGGAGATCGAATCCCTGAGTCGGCCACAGCTTTTCGGATCGGTGCGCCCCAATGGTCCACCTTGTCCCAGTTGACCGGGTCACCAAATACCGCAAGATGGGTGGGCAGGCAGATCATCGCCTCGATTACCGAGGCGACAAGCGCAAAGGTGACCACCAGCGGTATGGACTGGCAAAACTTCCCCATGATGCCGGTCATGAAAAAGATCGGCATGAACGAGGCGATCGTGGTTGTCACCGAGCCGATCACGGACCAGAACACTTCTCCGGTTCCTTTGATCGCAGCAGTGACCGGATCGAATCCCATGGAGCGGTAACGGTGGACATTTTCCGCAACTACAATTCCATCATCGACCAGCATTCCAAGGACGATCATCAATCCAAACATCGATATCATGTTGAGCGAAAGGCCTGTGAAGTACATCATCACAAACGCTCCCATCATGGCGAATGGGATTCCTGCTGCAGTAAACAGCGCCATCCTCCCATTCAAAAACAACCTCAACAGCAACAGGCAGAGAAACAGTCCCTGAATGCCATTGGATGTCAGCAGATCCAGCCTCTCACGGACCATGAAAGAAAGATCCATGCTCTGCCTGGCCATCACCCCATACGGCAGATCTTTTTCAATCCTGGCGAGCGCCTCCCGCACTTCACGCACAATCTGGACAGAGTCCCCGCCGGGCCTCTGTTTCACCTCGAGGTTGATGCAGCGCTCCCCATCCAGCCGGCCGATGTTACTCGCCTCTTCGAAGGTATCTCGAACATCGGCGATGTCCGCCACACAAACCCGTCCGCCCTTGTTTTCCGCCTTGAGGACAACACGCTTGATATCCTGTGGATTGCTGTAGAGCTCCTTGGTCCGGATGATGAACTCCTCACCGGCAGTGCGCGCCAGCCCGGCGGCCAGGTCGAGTCCTCCCACCTGAACTGCCCGGCGGACCTCTTCCAGGGTCAGCCCGTATCCATACAGGCGCCGAGGATCGATTTCGACCCAGATTTCCTCGTCACGTTCCCCGCCGATGGTGACATCGCTCACCCCACGGACCGCTTTCAACCGGTCTTTGACATTATCCGCCACACGCTTGAGCTCATGCTCATTCACCGCGCCGGAGAGGGAGACTGTGATCACCGGGAAATCGAAAACAAATTCGGTAACCACCGGCTTTTCCGCCTCGATCGGCAGATCCGGTATCACCTTATCGACTTCATTTTCCGCATCGCGCTGGACCTTCAAGGTGCTGGAGACCTTGGTATCCACTTCGAGAAGAATGATCGAACGCCCCTCGACTGTGGTGCTGCGCATGGTTTTGACTCCACGCACATCCGAGAGCTCCTCCTCGAGAAGAACCGTGATGGTTTTCTCCATTTCATCGGCGGAAGCACGAGGGTAAATGGTGGTCACGAAGACAAAATCGGTTGACACCATCGGAAAAAGCTCCCGCGGCAGCAGGAACACAATCACCAGGCCGGTCACCAGAAGGATGACCGTTATCAGGTTCACCAGAACCGGGTTGGTAACAGAAAATCGAGGGATGGCGTACATGGAATGATCAGTACGACTTCATGTCCGAGAGCGATAGCGAAGGCGCTGGGGATACTCCATCTGTTCCAATTGGCATATAGGGCTGCACCTCAACCGCCATTCCGACCCGGAAATCACTCGGTGGAGACACCACCACCGGAGTGCCCGGCTCCAGGCCAACCCGGATCACCACTTCATCCCCATGGTCTTCCGCAATGGCGACTTTCCTCTGGCTCAGCGTGCCATCCAGCACCACCCAGACGAAATGGTTTTCATCATTCAGATGCACCCACTGGCGCTGGAGGGTGTAAGACTCGGGCAGTGGATCGAGGTTGATGCGCGCATAGGCGAAGGAACCGATGGGAGGAAGGTCGATGGTTTCCTTCCATGCAATCCACAAGGGAAGTGAGTGCGTGGAAAAATTCAGAGCCTTCCCCAGCCGTGCTACCCGGCCCGGCGCAAGCGACCCCGTTGCATCGGAGTGAATTTCTGCCGCCTGTCCGATATCGATCCGGGATGCATTCTTCTCTCCGATTTCGGCGAACAGCCAGACCAGGTCCGGATCCTGGATCTCGAATATATTATCCATGGAGGCAACCTGCTGGCCTGTTTCGACAGCCCGGCGTGTCACCACGCCTTTTATTGGCGAACGGATATGGGTCTGTTCCAAATCCCGTTGTGCCAGCTTTTCGCGTGATCTGGCCAGGCTCAGGGTGGCGCTGGCTTCCTGAATATCAAACGTCTCATAACCTGCCAGCATCTTGGCAAGTTCCGCTGAAGCACTGTTCACCAGGGCTTTGGCAGCATCCAGGCGTTTCTGGAAAACCACCCAATCCCGGTCTGTCATAACTCCCGAATCATGCAGTGTCCTGTTCCGGTCAAGATTGGTTTCTTCCAGCAGGTAAAGCGCGCGGGCATTCTCGAGGCGGGCACGAATCGTATCCACATCCTCTGGACGATACCCACGGCTTTTTCTCTCAAAATCCGCCTGAGCACGCTCTCGTTCAGCAGTCGCTATTGACAGGTTCAGCTGAAAATCAACCGGATCGAGCTCCGCCAGGACCTCCCCGGCCGAGACTGCATCCCCTTCTCGAACAAGAACCTTTTGCACCAGGCCGGTGACCTCGGAATGGATATGGGCAATCTCCTGGCTGACCACACTCCCGTTTATTTCCAGGTATGGCTGCGCTGAAGAAGGTTGAACCGCAAGGACTCGTACTTTTTTGGTTTCAGGGGGTGGCTCAGGTGGAATTTCCCGGGTGCAGCCGGAAAAAATCAGCAGGCTTGAACAGGTTACGAACAGGACGGCAAAACTCGATCTTTGATATTTCTGTATGATTGCCACGTAAGTCTACCGACTCTTTCTCTCCATCCTCTGCCCAGGTTTTCCTCACTCCGGCACCTGTCAGGATACCAGATCCATCGGAGCACGGAAAAGGCGCAATATAAAATTCCCATCTGTGAAAGGAAGTGCTTTTTCAGAAGGAACCTGCATTGGCTGGATTCCAGGACTGCATCACAGCCACCATCATTCGAACAGGCTGTTATTTGGCTGCCGCCATGGGAACCAGCTCTAGCCCCAGAGTGTCGATCAGGGTGCCACGAATCCGCTCGAGATGAATCACAGCCAGGTAATAATCGACAATTGCGCGTATCTGGGTTGCCTGGGCGCGAGCGTATGAATCCTGCACTTCCAGGAGGTCATGAGAGGTGGTGATTCCCTGTTCATGGCCGATCTTCTGCTTTTCCAGGCGGTCTTTTTCGGCACGAACCGATGCCGCAGCGGCCTCGACCTGCCGCTGCAGGCTTTCGATGGTCCGGACTGCCTGGCGGTGGTCGTAGTGGATGCGCTGCTCGGTGTCCCGAAGGAAAAATTCAGCCTGCGCAATCTGATACTGGGAGGACAGAACATCCGCTTTTTCCTTGCGCCGATAGAGGGGCATCTGGTAATTGAGTGCCAGGTTTGCGGAGGGATACTCGCCGCTGAACAACTCGCTGTGGTTCTGGTTGATGTTCTCACCCAATCCAGACTCAATCAGGGTCACAGCCGCATCCAGGCGCGGCCGAAAACGATCCTCAGCCAGAATCAACCCCTCGCGGGCATTCTGAACCGACACGCGTGCCATCTGAATCTCGGGATTCGTTTTCAGTGTCACATCCAATGAAACTGCTTCATCGACGGTAATCGGAGTAAATACAGGAGGATCCAGGGGAATCAACGGGTTTTGCCAACCCTCACGATTCCGATCGATGGCGATCAGCTCCCGGATCCGGTCACGAGAGTTTTCAAAGGTATTCTGGGCTTCGATGACATCCCGCTCCCTTTGTTTCACTCCGGCTTCCGCCTCGAGAACATCGACCGCTATCAAGTCGCCATACTTGTAACGAATACGGTTTTCACGCAGCAGGTCGGCTGCCAGCCCAAGTGATTGGATGTTGATCGCCAGATCGATTCGTGCAAACACCATCTCCCAGTAAGCGGTGTGAGCGGCGAGAAGAGTATCCAGGGTCACCTGGCGCAGATCGAGTTCGGAGATGCGTGTGTTGTTATAGGCAATTCGAACAGTCGCCAGATTGACATTCGTTCCGGAGCCTTGCATGAGGGGATGGACCAGACTGAAGGTCCCTGAGGTTCGATACTCCTGATCGAGTGGCTGCAAAAACCCGACACTGGTGTCGCTGCGGTTCATGTTCACCGCCAGCCCAACCTCGGTTCCAGTCACCAGCTTGCGCGTGACACCCAGCCCCGGATCATCCGAAGCATTTCCCAGCCCGAAATAATTCCTCTTCACCTTGTTGATCTGAGTGGCCCCAGCACCTCCTCCACCCGGGCCGCTGCCGCTCAAGAAACCGGCGCTTGGGGTATTGGTACGGCGGTATGTTATCACCGCAAAGCCGACCGGATCGAAAACCGACCAGGCGCTATCGACTGAAAGCCCGGTAATCCTTGGATTCTGACGGGCCGCCAGGAGCGACAGGTTCCGCTGCAGAGTCTCCTTGACCACTTCAACCAGGTGAATCCCGCGCGAGCCGGGGGGCAGCTCGACCTGGGTGGCATTGATGATCGACTGAGTCTGGGCCACCAGGCTGGATGTGCTGGTGGCATCATTGATCTGAATCGGCAGATTGACATAGGAATTCACCAGGGGTGAATCGAGATCAATTTCCGAACCAACCGGTCCCTGGGTGGAGGAAATCGAACGGGCTGCGGTTGCCTGAGCCACCAACTGGGCCGAATCGACCTCAATCGGCTCATCCCCCGGCCACTGCGCCTGCGCTGATGTCCAGGTAATCAGAACAATAAATCCAATAAATACACTGACCACCTGGCACCTGATAGCAGGATGGGGTGACCGACAGAGTTTCTCCATGGGCTTGATGCTCCACATACAGATTTTGATGCCCTCATCAACCCGGATTCAGTAGAAAAATCTACAAGGATCCCCAAAAAATCCCCGGGGTGAATCAGTTCTCCCCATCCCATGGCCCGGTACCAATCATCCAGGTCGTCCTGGATGCAATCGAATACAGCGCCGAATTATAACTTCAATTTACCATTCGGTAAAAGAGGTAATCCATCTGATATTATCGGCCCGATTCGGGGATATCTGGACCTACTCTGCATCCTCCAGCCTCATCTGCCTGGAATGGCCTTTTTCAGAGGGTTTGGCTTTCTTCGCTTTCTTGAAGGTGACATTGGAACGATAGAATTTTGGATATTCGATCGTTTTACTCCAGCAATTTACCAGCCGACAGAGATTATCGCCGGAAGACATCATAGCCCTGAAAAACAGAAAGCCACTGCCGGCAACCCCTCAAATTCCCTCGATGACTACCGCTGTTCCACTCGCAGTGACCATCAGCATATTGCCGATGCACTCATAGTCCAGATCCACGGATACAATCGCATTGGCCCCCAAAGCCAATGCCTGGTCGGTCATTTCCTCGACCGCCAGGTTCTTTGCACGGCGTAATTCGATCTCATAAGCAGCCGAACGCCCGCCAACCACATCGCGAATCCCAGCAAAGAAGTCCCGAAAGATATTCGCACCAAGGATCGCCTCACCGGTCACCAGTCCATGGTATCTGATGATTTTGTTTCCTTCCATCGAAGGGGTGGTCAATACCAGCATGTTTTTCCTCTCTTCCCGGCCCTTCCGGCCTGACAGATTCCGGCAGGGCATATCACTCGAATTTTATGGGCACATCGAAGCAATGGGATCGCCTTCACCTCAGGTTCCCATCGAATCAGGACTTGATCCCGTTTTTCCTGAACTGCGGGAGGTACTCCCTGAATTCCTCAAGGTAATCCATGAGCAGCTGGCGCGCAACTCTCGGATCATCCACCATGGGATCCAGCGCCAATGCCTGTAGGGCTTTTCCCTCATCCCCCTCCACCGCCGCCTCCACACTCAGTTGAGCCAGCAATGCCTGGCGACGGCACAGTTCAGCCACCGGTTCCGGCAGGCTCCCGACCGCATGACCCAGAGGCCCATGAACACCGACAGTCGCGGGAACCTCCACAATCGCACCCTCCGGCAGGTTCTGGATGTAACCACAATTCGGAAGATTGAGTGCCTGTTCATAAGAGTGGCTGTCCTGGACAAGGGCTGCTATCACCTTCTCGGCACGCTCCGATGGCTCATCCCGGAGCGGATCGATAGACACCTTCCCCCGGGCCATCCCATCAATCTCTTCCCACAGCCGGTCTCTTTTCCTGGAGGCAAGATCCAGATCATACCCCTGGATATCATAATGCTTCCACACCCCGCGAGACTGGTTATGGGTGTATGGGAGGTATTCACACATGTGGCAATCTCCCGGCACCGGGAAAAGGTTGAAAATCCGGGCCACTTCACAGGTGAGAGGTTCGAATCCCGGATCGGCCTTTTCCAGCTCCCGCCAGAGAAGGGGATAGAGATCCTCGCCTGTCTGGCGATCCCGAATCCCCAGCATCCAGGTGAAGTGGTTCAAACCGGCAGCATGGATATCGATCCGTGCTTCCGCCTGGCTCGAAATCAGCCTCGATAAGCGCTCCCGGTCGGGATCCTCCCAACGGAACCGGAACCCCTCCGGGATATTGAACCCCAGAGACTTCCCCAGGATCACTCCCAGCATCAGATAGCCGAATGAGATCTGGTGGCAGATCCCAATGGTCTTCAACCGACTGTATCGGCTGACAGCATAGCAGATGCGAGGGACAGGATTGGTGAAATTCAACAACCAGGCATCGGGCGCAAGCCTTTCAATATCACGCACAATCTCCATGACCACCGCCAGATTGCGTGCGGTATGCGCAAAGGCCCCCGGACCTCCATTTTCTGCATAATGCTCAATGCCGTAATGGCGTGCGATCTGCTCATCCCTGCGCCAGCATTTCTCCCGGTCGATGGCTATCGAAAGGATGACAAAATCGGCATCAGCAAGAACCTCACACCGGTCTGTCGAGCACACAATCCGGAAACCTGAATTCCACTCACGGTTCATCCGGCTGGCCAGGGCTTCGATTTTCTGAAGACCGCCCGGCAGGGTATCCACCAGACACAGTGTGCTGCCCTCGAGCCCCGGCTCAAGCAGTAAACGCCCCAGCACACTCAATCCAAAAGAGGCGCTGCCAGCCCCGATCACGACAATCTTTGGTTTCCCGGCCATGCTCTGGTGAAACCTCCTTTCAGGTCAAATCGGGATTATAAATCAATTCGTTTTTGAAATCACATCAATTCTAATCGCGATATATTTCCTGAATGAAGCGGCCTGCTGGCCAAAAGCCATGATGGAATTGCCTGTAAAATCATGATTTCCAACCCAAAACCACCAAAATCAGCCAACTATCTTGATTTAATATGCGGTATTCTGATAATATATTATTATCGTACCAGAAATAATGGATGATTGGGGAACAGCGGAGCATCGGCCCCAGAGGACCGGCCCCGGATTCTCCGATCAACCCGCAGATTGGTACGGTGAAGGGAGCCTATTCTCATGAAACTAGACCGCCGAGGATTCTTTCAAGTCCTCGCTGCCGGAGCCGCCGCCAGTCTCCCCGGTCAGTCCGCCCAGGCCTCCAGTCAGGAACACTCCCCAGAGGTCAGTGAGGATCGCATTGGAATGCTGGTGGACACCACAGTCTGCATCGGCTGCCGGAAATGCGAGTTTGCTTGTGACCAGTCACACCAGCTGACCGGTCTGCCGCTGGAAACTTTTGAATCCACAACAGCATTCGACCGCGACCGACGCATGAATGCGGATGCCTTCACTGTGGTCAACCGTTACAAAGACCCGGACAATCCACAGAAGCCCACCTATGTGAAAAACCAGTGCATGCACTGCCTTGATCCAGCCTGCGTGTCGGCCTGCCTGGTCGGCTCACTCAAGCTGAAAGATAATGGGGCTGTCACCTATGATGCCTGGAAATGCATCGGCTGCCGTTACTGCATGGTCGCCTGCCCCTTCGAGGTTCCGGCGTATGAATACAAGAACCCGCTGACTCCCGAGGTTCGTAAATGTGATTTCTGCTATGAAAGGGTCACCAGCGAGGGGAAACTTCCGGCTTGCGCTGAGATCTGCCCGCCGATGTGTCTGACCTTCGGGAAGCGTTCCGAACTCCTCAAAATCGCCCATGAGAAGATTGCCGCCAATCCTGAGAAATACCAGGACAAGGTGTATGGTGAGACCGAGGTGGGAGGAACCTCCTGGCTGTACCTGGCCGGCAGAGATTTCTCAAAAATCGGATTTCTTGAACTGGATGGCCGTCCGATTCCGGAGTTGACCGAAACCATCCAGCATAATGTGTTTAAATATGGCATCCCGCCGCTGATGGTTTATGGCCTGCTGGCCGCCACCATGTGGTCGATCAAGGATCATCGCAAACATGAGCCTGGCTCAGATGCGAAAAAGAAGGGAGCCGCCCATGTCGACAGTCAGAACTGAACGATTGAAAGGGCCGTTCTGGACTCCTGCGGTGTATGCCATGGCTGCCTTGATGGGGATTGGTTTTGTTTTTGGCATGATCCGGTTTTTCGGCGGCCTGGCGGCTGTGACCAATCTGACCGACAGCTATCCCTGGGGAATCTGGAAAGCGGTCAATGTGGCCGCCGGTGTTGCCCTGGCCACAGGTGGTTTCACTATGGCCGCCCTGGTCCATATCTTTCATCGCGAGCGTTATGCGCCACTGCTTCGGCCGGCGCTTCTGGTGGGGCTGCTTGGCTATACCTTCGGAGCGGTCAGCCTGTTTATCGACATCGGACGTTACTACAACATCTGGCACCCCATGTGGCCGAGCATGTGGCAGGGTGACTCCGCTCTGTTTGAAGTCGCGATCTGCATCATGACCTACCTGACCATCCTGTATGTCGAATTCATCCCCATCATCTGCGAACGATATATCGGCCGTGTGAACCTTCCCGGCGCGCTGGCCCGCCTCAACCATGCAACCGACCGCTGCCTGAGGTTCCTTCAGAAGTGGCTGAATCAGATCCTCTCCGCTGTGCTGGTTCTGGGTGTGGTGCTCTCCTGCATGCATCACTCCTCCCTCGGCTCCCTCATGCTGGTCGCAAAATTCAAGATGAGTCCGCTCTGGTATACGCCGATCCTGCCATTGCTGTTTCTGATGTCGGTCTTTGCAGTCGGGTTCGCTGTGGTGATCTGTGAATCTCTGGCAGTGTCCTGGGCCTTCGGGCGGCGCTTCCTGATGGAGGTTTTGACCCCTCTCAGCCTGTATGTCCTGATCTTCCAGGGGCTGTATGCCATCGCCAAAACCAGCGACCTGCTGATTCGCGAAGCCCATGCCACCCTCCTGGATGGAAGTCCGGAATCGATCCTGTTTCTTGTGGAAATGATCTTCGGGATATTCATCCCTCTCGGGCTGCTGGTGTCGCATCGGGTGCGCCGTTCCCCATTCCTTCTGGGAATCGCCACCTTTCTGGTGATCTTCGGGGTGTTCATGAACCGGGTGAATGTATTCATCACTGCGTACCGTTCTCCTTTCGCCCTGGATCGCTACATTCCGAGCTTTTCGGAAATCATCATTACGATCGGCCTCCTGTCTGCTTTCGTTCTGCTGCACCGGATCGTTCTGTTTGTCTTTCCTATCCTGGCGGTGAATGAGGAACCGCATCACTCAACCCAGGAGGCTCCAGTGGCACTGCCCAGGCTGGAGACAGCAGGAGGGGTTCAGACAGGCGGATGACAGGCCTGATACCAGGGGAAAACGGGTTTTTCCCCCTTCCGGTATTCACTTTTACCGGATCCGCATTGCTTGCATTTAAGGCCAGATCTGACTAAGATAAGATTGTCGTACGTGAATAGCAGTTGGCCTGTAAAATAGAGGAATCCCATGAAACTGAATCGACGAGGCTTCTTTCAGGTCATGGCTGCCGGAACAGCGACCGCCCTGACCAGTCAACCCGCCCAGGCCTCGGATCAGGCTCAGGCCTCGAATCCGAATTCGATCGGGATGCTGGTTGACACAACTGAGTGCATTGGTTGCCGGAAATGTGAGTTTGCCTGCGATATGGCCACAACCTGACCGGCCA
>LMZT01000134.1 GCA_001567115.1 Candidatus Hinthialibacteria bacterium OLB16
TGCCGGATTACACGGCCGATTGCACTGGGAACACTCCGTTTGCTCGAAGCCATGCGGGAATCCGGGATCCATGCGAAGTTTTACCAGGCCAGTTCGAGCGAGATGTATGGCAAGGTCCAGGAGATTCCCCAGAAAGAAACCACCCCATTTTATCCCCGAAGCCCCTATGCCTGCGCCAAGGTGTATGGTTACTGGATCACGGTCAATTACCGTGAGAGTTACAACTTCTTCGCCTGCAATGGCATCCTCTTCAATCATGAATCCCCGCGCCGTGGTGAAACTTTTGTGACCCGTAAAATCACCCGCGCTTTGGCGAACATCATTCATAAAAGGCAGGACAAACTTTACCTGGGAAATCTGGATGCCCGACGCGACTGGGGATTTGCGGGTGATTATGTCGAGGCGATGTGGTTGATGCTGCAACAGGATCAGCCGGATGATTATGTGATCGCAACCGGCCGGAACTATTCAGTCCGCGATTTTCTCGAAGCCGCTTTTTCATATAAAGGATTGGACTGGAGAAAATATGTCGAAACCGATCCGCGTTATTTCCGCCCCGCGGAAGTCGATGAGCTGCTTGGAGATCCTTCTAAAGCAAAGAAAAACCTGGGATGGGAGCCACGTGTCGGCTTCGAGGACCTGGTTCACATGATGGTCGATTCGGATATCGAGGATGTTCGGAAAATTGTCGAAGGAGATCGTGCGAAAATTTCACCTGTCAGTGAAATGCACTGAAGCGGTCCACACCATCATGGCGAAGAATGGAGTCTGATAAATTCACATGCCGCAACAGAAGTTTATCCCCAAAGACCAGATTGGAGTTGGCGGGTTCAAGATAGGTGAAATTGAAAAGCGATACCTGAGCCAGGTGATCGAAAGCAGCCGGTTGTCTTATGGACCGCTGACTCAGGAATTCGAGGCACGCTTTGCAGCACTGCATGACTGCCGTTATGCAATTTTCTGCAACAGTGGAACCAGCGCCCTGCATGTTGCACTGGCTGTGCTGAAAGAACGGGGAGGCTGGGCGGATGGCGATGAGGTCCTGGTTCCGGCGGTAACATTCATCGCAACATCCAACATTGTCCTGCATAATGGTTTGAAACCCGTTTTCGTGGAGGTCGAACCGGATACTTTCAATATAGATCCCTCTCGGATCGAAGAACGGATCACTGAACGCACTCGAGCGATTCTGCCGGTTCACCTGTTTGGCCAGCCAGCATCTTTCGATGGCATCCACAAGGCTGCCTCAGAACATAATCTGGTGGTCTTTGAAGACAGCGCCGAAACCATGTTTGCACGCTACCAAGGCAAAAGTGTCGGAGCGCTGGGTGAAATTGGCTGCTTCTCAACTTATGTGGCCCATATCCTGGTGACAGGAGTCGGCGGCTTCTGCACCACGAATGATGATGAACTTGCAGTCATGCTCAAAAGCTGCATGAATCATGGGCGGGATTCGATCTATCTTTCCATCGATGATGATCGTGGAAAATCCGGCGACCAGTTGAAAATGGTGGTCGATCGGCGCTTCCGATTTGTCCGCCTGGGGCACAGTTTCCGTTGCACAGAGCTCGAAGCGGCCATTGGCCTGGGGCAGCTGGAGCAGGCGGAGGCCTTCCTCTCACGCCGTCGAGAAATCGCCCGAAGATATGCAGATGGGCTTGCCGATCTCAAAGAACATCTCCAGCTTCCATTCCCCCGCCCGGACCGGACTCACAGCTACATGATGTACCCGATCGTTCTGCATCATGAGGAAAAGTGGAATCTGGTTCATTTCCTTGAAGAACGAAACATTGAAACCCGTGAAATGATGCCTCTGTTAACCCAGCCTGTTTATATCGACCTGTTCCGGGAATATCGAAGATCAATACCCGGTTGCCCGATGG
>LMZT01000135.1 GCA_001567115.1 Candidatus Hinthialibacteria bacterium OLB16
CGAAAAAGCAGGGGCCAAAGGGTTCAATTTTACTTTTGGCATCGGAGCAACTCCTGAGGGGGTATTCTGGGAGCCGGACTATAATGATCCGGTTTTCCTTGAAAAGCATGAAGCCTTTCTGCGTGCCGCCGCGCAGCGTTACGATGGCAGCCCGCATGTGGATTTTATCGATGTGGGATCATTCGGGGTGTGGGGGGAGGGGCATACCTTCGCCAGCACACAGATCAAGTATTCCTCCAGCACCATCATGCGGCATGTCGATCTCTACCAGCGCTGCTTCAAAAAGACGCTGCTGGCCGCCAATGACGATTTTGATTTCCAGGGGCGTGAGGGCATCGATTATGCGCTTGCTGCGGGCATGACCCTGAGGGATGACAGCATCCTTGTCCAGCCTCCGCCGAATCAGTACTTCCATGCCGATCTGGCGCAATCGGTCTGGCCGAAATATCCAGTCATACTCGAGAATGAGCATTATGGGAGTTCGCGGGATCGTGGAGCCTGGGGGGATGGCTCCTGGCTGATGCGTGCAATCGAGGAATACCATGCCAGCTATGCGTCAATCCACTGGTGGCCGAGGGAGTTTCTCGAGCAGCAGAGGGATTTGATCGACCGGATCAACCTGCGGCTGGGGTATCGCCTGCAGCTGCGCCAGGCAGAGTGGCCGGAGAAGATTTCCCTCAGTGAACCACTGCCCATACGCACCCGCTGGGCCAATGCGGGTGTGGCCCCCTGTTATCCCGGGGCTTTTCCCACGATCACATTGAAGGATGAGAAAGAGGGGATCGTGGCTGTGTTTGCCAACCCGTCCTTTAATGCGCGTTCGCTCGAGGTGGGTCCTCCCGAAGCGGCTCCGGAGGCGCAGGCGGACTGGCAGGGGCATTGGGCCATCAACATGAAACCAGGTGTTTACCAGCTGTTCATATCCATGGGGGAACTGGATGGGACCCCTGTGGTTGCCCTTCCTCTGGATGGCGGTGATGGTCACCGCCGATACCGCCTCGGTTCGGTTCAGGTGGTTGAAAAACCGGAATAACCTTTGGTATAGGTTTGTATAGGTTTATCAGGCCGGATGCCTGGCTGTTCTGGGCATCCATAAAATGACTATGAGGAGAGAACAGGAAGCAGCCGGGAAATTTGCAATCTGATGGCATCATTGACACACCACGATATCACCATCCTGTTCGTTTCCCTCGGGATACTGCTGGCTTCGGCGAGAATCCTGGGGGAAATCGCGCGCCTTTTCCAGCAGCCGGCAGTGCTGGGTGAAATCATCGCCGGCATTCTGCTCGGGCCGACTGTGTTCGGGTCTGTATTCCCGAATCTGCATGAAACCCTTTTCCCTGACGAGGGAGCGGTTCTGGTCGCCCTGCAGGGATTTACCGCCATCGCGATCGCCCTGTTTCTGATGGTGGCCGGCATGGAGGTCGATCTCTCGACAGCCTGGCGGCAGGGGAAAACCGCTTCGGTGGTGGCCTTTCTTGGAATTGTGGTGCCATTCACCCTCGGTTTTGTAACCACCTGGTTTATGGAGGACCTGTTTTCCAATGGGTCCAAACACCCCCACCTGATCCTGTCGCTGTTTATCGCCACCGCCATGTCGATTTCGGCCCTGCCGGTGATTGCGCGGATCCTGATGGATTTGAACATTTACCGGACCGATCTGGGCATGTTCGTGATTTCGGCCGCGATCCTGAATGACCTGGCGGGCTGGATCATATTCGGGGTGCTGCTTGGGTTGATCGACACCGGAGGTGCATCAACCTGGACCACCGGGCAGGTGCTGATCCTGATCGTGCTCTTTACCGGGGGAATGATGACTCTGGGGCGGGGCATGTTCAACCGCCTGCTCCCCTGGATCCAGGCCCATCTCAGCTGGCCGGCGGGGGTTCTCAGTTTTGTCATGACAATGGCTTTCCTGAGCGCCGCCATAACCGAATGGATCGGGGTTCATGCCATCTTCGGGGCATTCATGCTGGGGGTGGCGATCGGTGATTCCCCGCACCTGCGCCAGCGCACACGCACCACCATCGAGCAGTTCATTTCATCGATCTTCGCGCCGATCTTCTTCGCATCGATCGGGCTGAGGGTCAATTTTTTCACGAATTTCGATTTGCAGCTGGTGGTTGTGGTCATTGTGATCGCAACGATCGGGAAGGTGGTCGGGTGCACTTACGGGGCCAAATGGTGCGGGCTGCCAAACCGTGAAGCCCTGGCGATTGGTTTCGGAATGAATGCGCGCGGGGCGATGGAAATCATCCTCGGGCTTCTGGCGCTGGAGAAAGGCCTGATCGATGAGCGCCTGTTTGTTGCGCTGGTGGTCATGGCCATGGTGACTTCCCTGAGCAGTGGGACCCTGATTCAGTGGATCCTGCAGCCCAAAGCGCCGGTGAGGTTTTCGAATTTCCTGGCCGCCTCACGCTTTCAACCCGCACTCAAAGGCATGAACCGTGAACAGGTGGTCCGTGAGCTGGCCAGCCTGGCTGCCGGAAGCGCTTCCCTGGATGCCACTGTGATTGGAGACAAAGCCTGGGAGCGCGAGCAGGTCATGTCGACCGGGCTTGAAAATGGACTGGCGGTCCCCCATGCCCGCCTCCCGGACCTCAAGCAGCCGATTGTCGCCCTGGGGCTTTCCGAAGATGGGGTGGATTTCGATTCATTCGATGGCCAGCCGACACGCCTGGTCTTTCTGATCCTGACTCCCCAGAAGGATAATGGCTCCCAGCTTGAGATTCTGGCGGATATCAGCCGGACCTTTCAGGATCCGAAAATGGTTGCCGCTGTCTTTCAATCCAGAAACTACACGGAGTTCCTGGCGATCATAAGAAGCCATGAAGACGAGAGAGGTTGAGGTCTTTTCAAGAGTGGTCTATATTCTCTCGTCCTGATGCATGGGGGGATGCCCGAGTGGTTAAAGGGAGCAGACTGTAAATCTGCCGGCGAACGCTACGGAGGTTCGAACCCTCCTCCCCCCACCACCCTTCCTGTCTGCCCAGCCCTGAATCAGCTGATTTCCTCAAGAGGGCGATGATCCGCTGGCAATGCCTTTACAAAGGCATCCTTCACCAGAGCGGACAACTCCTCAGTGCCAAGAAGCTCCACAGTCTCTTTCGGAATCGGATCCAGCACAGACACATGCAGATGCACGATAGGATTGAATATCCACTGCAGCCGCGGCAGTAATTTGAATGTATTCGTGATCACCACCGGCTGGATGCGGACTTTGGCTCGTTTGGCGATCATGAATGCCCCCCCGAGAAAGGGCTGCAGCCTTCCCGACAGCGACCTTTCCCCTTCCGGGAAAATCATCAGGGAGATCCCCTCCTCGAGGCGTTTGACACTCTCCTTCACCATGCGAAGAATCTCACGAGGGCTGTCACGATCCAGCAGGATGGTCCTTACGAAATACATGTTCTGGCCGATCAGGGGAATGAGCATGTTGCTTCTTTTGGACACCCAGTGGAAATCCTTGCGGAGCAGAAACAGAACAAAGATATCCCACATCGACAGGTGATTCGCGACCAGCAGGGTCGGAATATCCGGGTTGATTTTTTCACGATCTGTGATGGTGAGTTTCCAGCAGGGGTTGGCCAGCATGTACATTCTGGCCCACACCCAGCTCACACGGTTGTTCCAGCGCCTCACAGGATCCCACCAGAAACTCAACAGCCAGGCCAGAGCGGCCGGGATAAACATCACGATGGTGATCAGGGCGAATGCCGCCCAGTAATAAATCGAAAATAGAATCTTGAGCGCCTTCATTGCATGAAACCTATCCGAAAATAATGTATCTCACTGTATTTTTCTTGCCTGAAACACCACCTGGTAAGCAAAGGCGGATTTTGCCTGGAAAGGCAGCATCATCCCCATCTTTGCATACCAGCCGGGTTCATCAGTCCAGATATGGCGAACTCGTGTGAGACATAGATTGACTGGAACCCAGCGAATCACCTGAAAGCCATTGTCTGACAAAATCCGGCCCAATTCGGCCAGGGAAAGGTTATTCCTCCATTCTCCATGGCGGTGAGGAGAACCTCCGAGGGTGGCCAGCACCCTTCGATACAGATGATGCATGTTGAAGTAGGAAGCCACCAGGAATCCATTCGGAGTCAGCCGCGAATGGATGGATGCAAACAGACCGGGAAGATCCTCGACATACTCGAGGATTCCCGAGCCGGCCACACAGTCAAACAGGATCTCTCCAAAGGGAAGTGGTTCAGACCGCAAATCGGCACGGACAACCTGGGGATCCTGAAGGGCCGATACCGCGGTGTGGGAGATATCGCAGCCAAAATAATCGATGTCCGGCAGGGCCTGGCGGATGGCATTCCGCAGGATGCCGATGCCGCAGCCGAGTTCCAGGATCCGCCCGGGATGGCAATCGACCACCTGTTCCAGGCATTTTCTCAACCGGAGGTGCAGTTTGTCATAACGGAGGGTTTCGGTTTCCCAGGGCTGGGTGGGGCGGTGTCAGCCATTCTTGAGCCACCTCCGAACCAGTTCG
>LMZT01000136.1 GCA_001567115.1 Candidatus Hinthialibacteria bacterium OLB16
ATGAAAAACACGCAATGGCTGGTGCAAAATTCTGGCAACGCAATTATTACGAACACATCATTCGTAACGAGGCAGATTTGGATCGCATTCGTGAATACATTGAAAACAATCCGCTGCGATGGGAACTGGACAAACTGAATCCGGTGAATATGTGATTGAAGGCCTCAAGATGCACTACTGGGCCCCATTGGGAAAACATCTTTTCTCTCCAGATTTTCAGTCCAGGGACAACGAATCTGGTTCGATTCCGAAAACGGAAATCGAATCGATCTACCTTCCCGGCAGTTCCGTGCCGCGACTCATGATTTCGATATAGCCCGCATAGCTAAACAGGCGGTTGCGCTTCTGGGCGGTCAGCTCCTTGACGATGCTGAGCTGCTCCAGGTGGCCGAGCGCCTTGTTGACAGTGGCTGGAGTGATGCCGGTCTTCTCCACCAACAAGCCCGAGGTGGCGATGGGATGTTCCATCAGCGCCCGGTGGACCTGCAGGGTGGATGTTGCCGCCCGTCCGAGGCCGCTGATCTTGTCACGGTCCTGGTTCGACATGTCCAGGAGCTGCTGCGCCGTCTCCACCGCCTGGGTAGCAGTGACAATGACCGCCTCGGCGAAGAAATCGAGCCAAGCTTCCCAGTCGCCAGTTATCCGAACATTGTTGAGCAGCTCGTAGTAATACTGGCGGTGCATCTTGAAGTAGAGGCTGAGGTAGAGCATCGGCTCCCGCAGCACCTTCTGCTCGCACAGCAGCAGCACGATCAGCAGACGCCCCAGACGGCCGTTACCATCGAGGAACGGGTGGATCGTCTCGAACTGCACATGGGCCAGCGCCGCCTTGAACAGCACCGGGGTCGGCTCCGGCTGGTCGTGCAGGAAGAGCTCCAGCTTGCTCATGCACTCCAGCACCTCTTCAGCCGGTGGTGGAACAAAGGCTGCGTTGCCGGGCCGGGTGCCGCCGATCCAGTTCTGGCTGCGCCGAAACTCTCCCGGGGTCTGATCGCTGCCCCGGCCCTTGGTCAACAGCACACCATGGATCTCACGGAACAAGCGCAGCGATAACGGCAGACCTTCCTCCAGCAGGCGCAGACCATGGTCGAGGGCGGCGACATAGTTGCTGACCTCCCGCACGTCATCCAGCGGAACGCCAGGCTCCTGATCCAGCTCGAACAGTAGCAGATCCGACAGGGACGACTGGGTTCCCTCGATCATGGATGAGAGCACCGCCTCTTTGCGAACGTACATGTAGAGGAACAGCGAGGTATCCGGCAGCAGGGTCGAGACGCTGTCCAGTCGCCCAAGCGCCAGCAGCGCCTGATCGAACTTGCTGCGCAGCTCCGGGGTCCAGTCGATGGGCGGACGCGGCGGCAGCGGTGCGGGCACGAAGGCCTGGGCCTTCTCACCCACCGTCGATATAGTCACATATCTGCCTTGGAGTCCTCGCTTCATTCTGCCTGGATCGAACCTAAAATAAAATCCGCTTCTATTTTACCTTAAGCGCAAATCCTAAAATAATGAGTCGGGAAGGAAAAATCAAGCGGATTTTCTGATGGGAGGTCTCGATTCCCTCTGCGGACTGAGGGTCGTTCAAAAGAACATGCACTCCACAGCAATCGAGCGTGGTCGTAGTTCATCAACTGGTGGAGGCGGGGGGACTCGAACCCCCGTCCGAATCTGGCTCATCCAAGGTTTCTACAGGCTTATTCCGGTTTGGTTCTGGCTTGATGACAACCACCGGACAGGCAGCCATCAAGCGGGCTCATTATTGTTTCATCGGAGGACCACGAGCATATCATCCGACTATTCACTTGTGTTTGAGGCCTCATCCATTCACCAAGCGACCCATGATTGGGAGACCGGCAACCTGATGTCAGGCTGCCAAAGCCAGATCGTAATCGGCAGTTGTGTTGTTTCCACCTGTGGTAACGTACCGGCGGACCGTACGGCCTGCTTCCAGGGACCTGCTTCAAACCCGTCGAAGCCAAATCGCCCCCTTCATTCAGAAGCATACCCTTGGGGTGGGACAGAATGCAAGGATTTTATTTCTTTCCCCCGCCTTTCCCTCGTAAAAAGTCCGCCAGATCGGCCAGCCGGTCGGTGTTGATGAGATCGATGCCGGCATCCAGCGCCAGCTGCCAGTAACCGGCTTCATCCGGATTCCCCCAGATGCGAATTCTTCGGCCTTTCCGATGGACATCCTCAACAAGGTTGGCCAGCTGGATGCGGTCTTCTTCTGGGAATGGCCCATCCCCACGCCAATCCGAAACACTCGACCAGGGAATTGCAATCCAGGTCCAGCGCCCATCCGACTGGGGATCTTCAATGGAGTACCGTGCATCACGGCAGACAGGGGATTGTTTGAATTTCTCGAGGTGGCGTTTTTTCGAGGACTCATCTCCGGTCAGGATGACAGTCACCGCCCCCCGGGCCAGGGCGGACCCGGGCGTGATTGCCAGCATCGGATACTTCGATATCAGGGCCTCCAGTGTGTCATTCAGCTCCGGATTGTCATCCTTGATATCGATCCAGAGAAAGAATTCAGCCCCATCGCCATACACCGATCCTTTGACATTCACCCGCTGCTGCAGCGGATCGAGGTACAATTCTTTCAAAGAACCTTTGGAGTGGCCCTGGTTGTGAGAGACCTGAATCTCTCCCTCGGCCAGCCAGATATCGGCCTCGATACTGCAGAACCCCTGATCGAGGGCATCCACCAGTGGATGGGTTTGCTCATAATCATTATGGGAGTGAGCCTGGCGATATGATGCGATCACCTCCTGAAGCCCTGCATCGGCGCCTGCACCGGTACAGAACAGGCTGATTGCCAGCACCAGGAATAATCCAGTCATCTTTTTATCCCCCCTTTATCTCCGGCAGCAACCGCCAGCATCTCCTCTCGGGAGATCAAAGCCAGGTCGCCCGGGATCGAGTATTTAAGCGCACAGGCCGCGGCGCCATAAAGCAGCCCGGTCGGGGCATCCCTTTCAAGCCACCCAGAAAAAAAGCCCGCTGTGAAAGCATCTCCGGTTCCAATCCGATCCACCACTGTGACCGGAAACCGATCGAAGGACAGTTCGGTGCAGCCTCCATCCTGATCGATGAACAGTGCGCCTTTGCCTCCACAGGTCATCAGGAGCCTGCGGATTCCAAAGGCCTCGCGAAATCGGGATCCTGCGGGGTTCCATCGCCCTGGATTTGAAAAACCCTCTCGACATCCTCAGAGGAGGTAACCAGCAGGTCCACCTCACCGGCCAGAGGTGTGAGTGTCTTTCGGCACTGTTCTGTGGACCAGAGTTTTTCTCGATAGTTCACTTCAAGAGAAACAAGGGTCTGTCCCCGATGCGCTTCATGGATTGCTGCCTTCACTGTTTCGAGGCAGGAAGCGCTCAGGGCACAGGTGATGCCAGTGGTGTGAAACCATTTTGACCGCCTGACAAAATCCCAGTCGATTTCCTCGGGAGAAAGAGTGGAAGCGGCACTGCCTTTACGGTCATACAGGACCTGGGTGGGGCGCGGGGGGCTTCCGAATTCGATATAAAAAACACCCACACGCCCATCCCTGGCCCAGGCCACCCGGGAGAGATCGACTCCATGGACTGCAATTTCCCGGGCGATTTTTTCTCCCAGAGGATTTTGGGGGAGCTTGCTGATCCAGGCGGTCTTCAACCCAAGCCTGGCTGCGGCGATGGTGAGGTTGGATTCACTCCCGGCAATGGAAAATCCCAGATCGGCACACTGCTCGAGCCGCATGGCTGCACGTGTGTAATGGCGAATCATCGTTTCGCCGAGTGCAACCAGGTCAAACTCAAAACTCATCCAGGCTCTCCGGGGCCATCACTTTCTCCCTGCCAGAGATAGCGCGGGGTATAACCCAGCAGCCGGCAGGCCTTCTCGATAGATATCAGTGATTTTCTGTCATCCAGGCCTTCGGGCAGCTCGGTGATATCCGGGAAAAAACGGCGGATGATTTCCGAGGCTGGTGTTTCGACCGCCATGAGGCCGGAATTGATATAGAAAACCTCGTGCATGAGTGTCCGGTTTTCAAGGCACAGGTGAATGGCTGCGGCGACATCCCGGACATCCACCACCGACCACATGTTGTCCCAGGCTTCCGGATCCTGGTAGATGCGCGCAAAGTGGGAATAATCCTCAGGCAGGAGAATCGATGAGGGCCGCAGGCAGAAGGTCTGCATCCCGCATCCCTCGGTATAACCCCGGCAGAGCCTTTCACCGAGCAGCTTGCTCAATCCGTATTCGCTGGTCGGGCTGTCGGGATGGTTCTCATCGATGGGGAGGTAGTGAAGAGGGAATTGCCCCTTGGGGCGGAAACGCCCCTGGGCATACCCGAGGGCGCATTCACTGGAAATAAGGACCACCCGTGTGACTCCGGCTTCACGCGCCGCTTCGAGGATGTGATAAGTCCCGGTGACATTGGTCCGGATGACATTCTCGGGATCCATGCGGCTGTTTCCGGATCGTGCCCCCAGGTGCACCACCGCCTCCACCCCCTCGATGGCACGCTGCACATCGAGCATGTCGGTGATATCGCCATAATAAAAATCGGCGCACTGCAATCCGGGGGCGCGGCGGAGATCCATTCCCCGTATCTCATAGTGGCGGGCCAGTGAGTTGACCACCGATGGCCCGGTTCGTCCGGAAGAGCCAGTCACAAGGATTTTCATCATTTTTCAGGCAATGTCCGGGAGTTCGTAACCCTTGCGGCGAGGCCGGGAAAGGAACTGGTTCGCCTCATCATCGCCGGTGAATTTTTCCGCCCTGGGATCCCATTTCAGCTTGCGCTGCAGGTCACGGCAGATGTTGATCAGGTGGCAGAGTGTGGTGGCACGATGCCCGGTTTCCACATCGGCATTGGGCTGGGCGCGTGTGCGGATGCACTCGAAGAAATTTTCAATGTGGGGCAGGGACTCTTTCGGCCCCATGGCAGTCGGGGGAGGAGAATCCTTGAGCAGCTCGGCCGGTTCGGCTGTATAGGAGCCGCGCAGAATTTCGATTTTGCCTTTATCGCCGATGAAAATGGCTCCGAGATCCTCCATGCCGCGTTTCGGGCCTTCAAGTTTGAGCAGTGTCCCATTTTCGTAACGCAGGGTGACACGGCACTGGCTGCCAGGTTCTTCGGGAATGAGCTCGACCGGCCCGGTGTCATCGGTGCCCAGGGCGCACTGCACCTGATCCAGGCTGTGAGTCCCCCAGCCGGTCACACCCCAGCTCTGTCCACCTCCATCATAATCGAGGTAGTTGGCCCAACCCTGCTGCAGTTCTTTGGAGTAAGGGCGAAGCTCAACCTGGTTGCACCAGGCATCCCAGTCGAGGCCTTCCGGGATGGCTTCAGCTTCCCCGCCAGGATTGACCCATTTCTTGCCGGAAGTGAAATTGTGTGTGATCACTGTATGGACTTTGCCGATGGCTCCTTCGCGAATCAGGCGGCTGGCATGCATGTTGGCCGGCATGGAGCGCTGCTGGGAGCCGGTCTGCAGGATCCGGTTGTATTTTTTAACCGCATTGGCCAGCACACGCCCCTCCGCAACAGTCAGTGTCAGGGGTTTTTCACCATACACATCGCAGCCCGCCTGGAGGGCCTGGATGCAGGCCAGCACACGGGCATGGGTGGTGGTTTCGACAAAGACTGCATCCAGTTTTTCTTTTTCGAGCATCTCTTTATAAGACTGATATTTCTTCCACTTATCCCCACCCGGAAGTTCGGCGGCAGCCTTGTTCACCCGCTGGAAATCGCAGTCTGCGACCGCCACGAGATCCGCTCCCGGCAGCCCCTCATCGGAGATAATCCAGCGTGCACGCCCCCCGATGCCGATAAAACCGACTCGCAGCCGGTCATTCGCGCCGGGCTGGCCATCCGCAGCCAGCACATGACGCGGAATCAGGGTTGGAAATGCCAGGGTGCTGGCAGCGATCGAAGTGCTTTTCAGAAAATCTCTCCGTTTCATCGAAATGGCTCCTTTGTTTGATCGGTCAGACTGTTCATCAGGCGGTGCGCTGCCTGTTTTTTATGCCGGGATTTTTATCAGCGTATCCGCTCGTTTTCCTTTTCATCTTCGCTCTTCAGCATCCTGATCCGCAGATTGCGGAACTGCACCTTCATGGGTGGGCCTGGGTGAATCTGCAGGCCAATCACCCCGGAGGATGCCGCCATATCTTTCTGGTAGTCGGAAACTTCGGTGAAGGTGGCTCCATTGATCTGCAGAAGGATATCACTGCCATCCGCCAGAATCCGGTAATCATTCCATTCATGCCGCCGGATATGTTTCAGCAACTCAGCAGGATCGGCGACTTTCGTGACATGGCGGGTTCCATCTTCATCGATGACCACTTTTTTCACCCCGCAATCCCAGCGCCACCCGGGTGTGTTCGAAAAGACAGCCGACCCATTGAGTCCCATCCTCGATATCTGCCTGGTAGCCATTGGTATCCCAATCCGGCAGGAGCTTGCTTCGGATCTGAACCCCGGAATTTCCGCCAATGATGCGAAATTCAAACCGCATGTCGAAGTTGCCCGGTTCTCCACCTTTCCAGATCAGATAGTTGGGTTGTGTGAGGGTTTTTTCAGGTGTGGTCTGTGAGGTGATGGCTCCATCTTCCACGGACCACCACCCTGGCTTGCCATCCCATCCGGAGAGATCCTTTCCATTGAACATGGAGATGAATCCCTGTTCGGGTTCGGCAGCATTCGCTCCAGGGCCGGCCTGGAGCACCATCGCAAGACAGACAGTGAAAATCGGAAAAAAACGAGCGGTCATGGAAGCATCCCTCCACTCCAGAAGTTGGCCCGGTTACAGGGTCATCCTGTCTCCACTCAGATTTTGAATGAAGCAAAATCTCCAGCAGGAGAATAACATGCCCGGATGGCGACTATAAGCTGGACCGTTCTGGCATCACTGGTGTTGAAAAGTGAACAGCATTTCAGGAAATCACAGCAGCCCAGCTCAAATCCCATCAATCTCACACCAGCCCCATGCAGACTGATCTGGCCACATAACCGACTTGATTCATTTACCTTAAGTGAAAATAACAGGAGCCGGATGAGGTTGGCAAAGATCTTGATTCATTCCCTGGCAGACCAGCGGACAGGCCCTTTCAAAAACTGTATCCGCCAGGGGAAAAGCAATCCCCCGGTGACCCCGGGCAAGGTCTGCGGCTCAGGAAGAAAGGGGTAACAAGGATGGCGGCCGCATCCAACTATACATTCGTCTTCCCAGATCCCGATGGTGAATCCGGGGGAGATTATTACCATCAACGCTGTGCGCGCCGCAGGCAGGCCCTCGAGATAAAAACTCCGCTCGAAGAGGCAGCCACAACCGAACAGTCCACCTGTTTTCCTCCCCTGGCTGAAGGCATGGCGCCCTTTCCGGATTGCCAGAATTATGAGAAGCATGGTGGATGCAATATTGTCCTTCATCAGCACTATGAGGGAAGCCGTGGAGATATCCTGAAATGTAAAACATGCGGGAGGACCTTTTCATCGCGGCGCTGTGGAGTCTTTTTCAAGAGCCGCCTGTCCCAGGCCCAGGTCGAAGCGGTCAATGACCATTACCGCCGGGGTGATTCGATCCGCCAGACTGCCCGGCAGCTCGGCCTGAATCGAGGGACAGTCCGGAGGTACTACCGCCTGCTGGATGAAATGGGATGACCGAAGGCCGGGATCCCTCAGAAGAATTCTCGAATGGCAATCAGCAGTGAAATCCCCCGCATGAAGAAGACAGCCAGGGCGACTCCCACCATGACCAGAGTCAGGATCATCTCGAAGAGGCTCATGGGGATTTTTTCGGAATAAACCACCCGGGTTCCTGCCATGTAATCATGCAGGGTGCGCTTCTCCGGGTTGAAGGCTGCCATCAGATACCCGATCCCGCAGATACACCAGTTCAAAGTCGAGGCCGCATACCTCCACATCGATTGCCCAAATCCAAGATAGCCGAGAGATTCATAATCGACAGCACGAATCCCTAAAAGGCGTTTGCCAGGGGTTTGGCCGCTGGTGTAGTGGAAATAACCGAAGATCAATGAGTTCAGCAGGAACCCCACAGTCATCAAGACCAGGCTCGCCGCCAGCAGTGAGAGCATCGGCCCGGTATCTCCCTGGAGGAACTGGTTCAGTATGGCAGTGACCATCTCCTCCTGATCCATGCCGGCGTATTCATCGAAGAGTGGAAAAAAGGGAATCGAAGCCAGAAAGATGAAAGGTTCGAGCACCAGGCTGAACAGAAAATAATCGATGGCGAATGCAGCCGCACGGATCCAGAAACCAGCGGGTTTAGGGATGATGGTTCTGTCGATCGACTGGTCCTCCGGACGCACCCAGAGAGGGGCATAGGCCTCACTCGCAGGCTTCGGGGGCGGAGGAGGAGCCGAAGGGGGCAGGGAGGAAGCTCCGACTTCTTTCTGAAGCAGTTTCAGCTGTTCACGGGCGGCATGATAAAAGGGATCGAGAGCGAGGCATCTTTCAAAAGCTGCCATTGCCCTGTGAGTTTCGCCCAGACGCGCCTGTGTCAGCCCAAGGTAATAATGGCCATCAGCGAATTCCGGGAGAGCCTGTGTCAATTGTTCAAGAAGACTGCGTGCTTCTTCATAGTGTTGCGCCTGTGCTTTTTCAAGCGCGGCCTGAAGCAGTTCCCTGGGTTCCATGCCAACAATCTACTCGCATCGGGAGAGAGATTGTAGGTGGAGGTTTTCCAGATCGGACAAAAGGTATGGCAGGACTGATCTCTTGCCAGAAAGGCTCGATCAATGCGATTCTAACCAGAGACATGGTCCCGCATCTGGCTGTTTCCATTTACCTGAGCTGACCAAAGGAGAAATGATGAATAACAGGAACCTCTTTCTGACCCTGCTGCTGATGAGTCTGCTGACTCTGGGCGGGATGCCCAATAGGGGAGCCGCCATCGAGGATCCATCAGCCCCGCCGGTGCCTCCCGGCTTTGCCTCTGCCGACGACCTGATGAAGGCTATTACTTCAGGAAAGATCGAACTGATTTCTCTCTTCAATGATATCCCGGACAGCATCAGTGCAGAAACCAATATCGTTTACGGAAAAGGAGGGGACCGGGACCTGCAGCTGGATCTCTACCGCCCCAAGAAAGCGGATCAGCCGCTTCCTCTGATCATCTTCATTCATGGGGGTGGCTGGAAAGGCGGGCAGAGGACCGATATGTCCTATTACTGCCTGCGATTTGCTGAAAAGGGTTATATCACCGCCACCATCTCCTATCGTTTCAGCAAAGAGGCTCCCTTTCCTGCAGCAGTTCAGGACACCAAATGCGCTATTCGTTTTCTGCGGGCCAATGCCGCCAGATTCGGCATCGATCCCGATAAAATTGCAGTGAGTGGAAACTCGGCTGGAGGCCATCTGTCTTTGATGGCGGGTTATTCCTCGGATGTGCCCGGCCTGGAAGGGGATGGAGGAAATGCGGGTGTCAGCAGCCGTGTCCAGGTGGTTGTCGATTTTTATGGCCCGGTCGATCTCACCACTGAATTTGCCCGCCAACAGGGTGTTGTCAAAGATTTTCTCGGAAAGAAAACCTGGGAGGAAGATCCCGAAATTTACAAGCAGGCCTCACCGATCACCTGCCTGACTCAGGATGATCCTCCGACTCTGATCTTTCATGGCACGATCGATAATATAGTTCCAGTCGAACAGGCGGATCAGCTGGAAAAGCGTTTGAAGGAACTGGGGATCCCCTGCCTGTATGAACGGATCGAAGGGTGGCCGCACACCATGGATCTGGCGCGTTCCATCAATGACCGTTGCTGCTACTTCATGGATAAGTTTTTCGTGGAGCATCTGCCGCTGCCCAAAGGGTGAAACCCCTGGCTCCCTCGAACGATGAAAGGGGCGCACACTGTGGCATCCCGGTGGTGAGGCCTCTCAGGGGCCCCAGACGACCAGGTCGCCTGAACTCGTGGTTCCATTGGTGGGCGAATAGAGGCCGTTTCTCGATCTGAAATTTTCCTGATGAACCACCCACTCTCCGAAATTCCAGGTACGGTCCGGGCCATCCGAAAGGATTGTGAAGCTGCCCTTGAAAGTCGCATCCGGATCGAATGGGGTGGTGAATGAAATCTTCCCTTTAACCGCGGCGGGCACAATGCATTTGCCCTTCTTCACCGACACACCGGCGCATCCACAGCGCCAGCCGGCTGCGAGGTAGCGGTAATACTGCTCCGCCTGCCTGGAAGGAGTCCAGTTCTCGTCATACATGAATCGATCCTGGGGAAGGGCCTTCATGTAGGCAGTCGGAGTGGTGAGCTGCTTCCATCCCAGTATCGAGCGGGTCCACGAATGGCTCGGGCCGGGAATCGAAATCCCCTGTTCCATGATGTCGGCGGGATAGAAGGGCCGGTCAACCCCATAGCTGACCAGCGCGATCTTGATGGACCGCATTTCACCTTCGGCATTGGTGACTTTGGCGCGCACCTGCGCCTCCAGGAAATTGGGCAGGGCAATTCCGATGAGTATGAGTATGATGGCGATGACGATTAAAAGCTCGATCAGGGTGAATGCTTTCTCCCTCTTCTCCATCCGGTCGTTGGTGAACAGATGCATGGGAAGACCCCTTTCCGGCAGGATTTACTCCACACTCTACCAAACTATCCCTTCAGGAAAAAGCTGATTCCTGAATTTTTAAGATGAAAAGCCTGATTGAACTTAACGTGGATCGGGCCGCCTGCGGCGCGGGCCGTTATTGTTGTCACGCGGGTTGGCTCGATTCCGGCCTGGATACGGGCGCCGGGTGCGGGGCCCTCGATTCTCGGAAGCCCCATGGGAGGCATCCCGCAAGTATTTATCCAGTTCCTGCTGGCTCATGCTGCGTGGATAAACCAGGACGAACCGGGAAGGTTCATCCCCGATGCTCTGTGTAGCGACCAGCTGATGATCCTGAAGAGAGACATGAATCAGCCTTCGATCCTGTGGGGCCATCGGCTTGAAAGCATAAGGTCTTCCAGACTGCATCACACGGTCCAGTGCGCGTGCTGCCATTTCCGAGACTGATTTCTCGCGATTCTCACAGTATCCATCCACATCGATATTGATCTTTTTCCTGGTGGTCCGATCCTCATTGACGATCCGTGAAATCAGGTATTGAACCGATCCCAGTGTGCGCCCGCGCCTTCCGATCAGCTGTCCGACATCTTCACCGCCAACACGGAGATTGATGTTGCGTGCATCTTCACTGGCTTCGACACGGACTTTGATTCCCAGGAATTCGGAGATTTTCGACAACACTTCACCGGCCAGGGGTGCTGCTGGATTCTGGATCTCCTCAGCCTCATCCCCGGCATCGATTCTTCTGGCAGCTGGGGGAGCTGTTGGTTTGCTCCGGGCTTCATCGGAATTGGAACGGCGCTGAGGCGGGGCCTGTTCACGCTGGCTCGGGCGGTTGTTTTCACCGCGTGAGGAGGATCGATTGTTTTCGCGCGAGTTGTTCCGCTGCGAGGTGCTTCGCGGGGCTTCCTCACGGCTTCTTTCGGCCGGGCGGGAACTTTCACGAGTGGGTTGGCTGTCAGATTCCTTGATGGTTCGCAGGGGGGTGACCCGGACCTTTGCTTCGCGTTTGCCAAAAACACCCAGGATCCCGTTCGATTCGATCTGCAGGATATCCACCTGAACCTCATCGCGTTCAAGCCCCAGTTCCTGGAGTGCGGCATCAATTGCCAGGTCAGTTGTGCGTCCGGTTTTTTCGATTGACTTCATTGTGTAACTCCTTTTCTCCCGGGACTGGAGCCATTCTGTCAGGATTTCCCAACCCGTTTGCGCCCGCTGCGAGCCACTTTGCGCGGGGAAAAGGGTTTGTTGTCCGGTCGGGAAGCGGCCTCAACCTCATTGTTTTCCCCGTTGTTTGTGGCGGCAACTGTTGCCATCCGAGCTGCGGGTGTGGCTGCATGCCCCAGGTGTTCCATAATTTTCTGCTGAATCATCTGAGTCAGACTGTTGGTCATCCAGTAAAGCACCAGTCCGCTCGAGAAGTGATAAAGAATGAAAAAAGAAAAAGGCGGTCATGAACATCATGATCTGAGCCTGATTGGGATCAGGCATCATCTTTTTCTGTTCGTGCATCTGCCAGAGCGATATCAGGGTCATCAGCACCGGCAGGATGTTCAATGCATTCCCGAGGAAAGGCAGATTGGCCGGCAGGAAGAAAGTCATATCCGGCAGGGACAGATCCGAGATCCACAGGAATGGCGCTCCACGGAGATCGATCGAAGACTGGATGGTCCGGTACAGTGCGATGAATATCGGCAGCTGCGCCAGCATGGGCAGGCAGCCGCTGGCCGGATTGACTCCATGCTTCTTCCACAGTTTCATCTGCTCCTGGCTGAGTTTCTGGGAGTCGTCTTTGAATTTTTCCTTCAACTCGGCGATTTTGGGCTGAAGGGCGGCCATCCTCATCTGGGTTTGCGCCTGTTTGTAAGTCAAAGGATAAAGCGCGACCTTCGAAAAAACACAAAGCAGGATGATGGCGACTCCATAGCTCGGAATGACGCTGTAAAACAACGCCAGCAGCCACTCCACCAGAAGGCAGATTGAACCGAACCAGGAATCATAGACCACACGGTCAAGCCCCCCGCCCAGCTTGGCCAGGGTATCGGAGAGTTTCGGCCCGGCATAAACGATGAATTTTGATGGCTGCCCGGTCAAAGGGGTGACCAGGCCGATTCCCATGCGGGTATCGATGGAAGGCCGCTGGCCGATGTTTTCCGCTATATAGACACCCTGGCTGGCCTCCCCCTGCGGGATCATTGCCGCGATGAAATAACGAGTTCGATGCAGATCCAACCGAGGCGGCCATCCAGCGGGTAACGGAACTCTTCGGTTTGTGCTGAAGCAACCGCCTGCTTGTGCATCCAGTCTCGCAGGGTCGGGGACTGCATCGAATCATCCAGCATTGCACGCAGATGGTTTTCTTCCTGTGCCCCGGGATAATGAAAGGGCAGATGAGCCAGGCCATCCGGCCATTCCAGAACATACTGCTCACCGATCACCGCCTGGTGCGCTTTGATCCCGGCATCCGAAGAAACCTGGACTTCCATTTCGAACTGGGGTTGATCCGCTTGAATCGTGAGAGTTTTGCGCAATGTCAGGCCGGTGGCGGTCTTCCCTGTAAATGTGAGTTGAACTGATCCACCCGCATCGAGGGCCTGGGTGGCCTGATCGCACTCATAGACCAGATTTTGATCCGAAAGATCCTTCCCGAAATGAAGTGCGAGCGGGTGCTCCCGTGTGTCTTCGTACTGCGGAATCAGCTCCACCCAGAAGGGTTCAGGAACCGGGTCGCCTTTGCGGATTTTCTGGCTGCCACGCAGTTCGTGCCGTTGTTTTTCCTCATCGATCCGTTTCTGCCAGAACTCCCGGATGTCCGGAGTGGCCGCCGAGTCCCGCTGGGCTTCCAGCAGCTTTACCGGGGGGTCAATTTCTGCATAGTGCTTGAGGCGGATCGATTTCAGGCAGGCGCCCCGGGTCGAAAAGGTAAAACGAACCGCCGGGGTATCGATCATCACATCGTGCGCCTGGAGGTTCGGGTCGAGATTGTCGAAAGGGGCGCCGCTTTGCACAGAAGCAGCGGCAACCACCGCTGGCGCTTCCACAGCCTGTGAGGCGGTGGGAGACTGGATCACAGCCGTAGCGGTTTCTCTGGGGCGGAGACTGGCCTCCTGGTCGGGCAGGGGAGCGGTGATCTGAGGGTTTTGCTCCTCCGGGCCAGGCTGAGGCGGCATGAGCAGCGTGAACACAACCGACAGCATGACACACAGCGAGGTTGCAAGCAGAATCCGCCTTTCCGGTGAAAGGTTCTTCAGGAAGTTTGCCATCAGACTGGGTCCATTCCGCCCGGGTGAAAGGGTTGGCATCTTGCCAGTCGGCACAGGGTTTTCCACCCCCCCAACAATGGGCCATAGAGCAGAACCGCCTGCCAGGCATACCTCGAGCAGGTCGGCTCAAATCGGCAGCAGTGGATCCAGGAAGGACGCACTGTGCGGTAGATACGGATACAGGCGATCATGAAGACCGCCAACAGGTTTGACATCAAACCGAGCTCAGTTTTCTTTCTCCGAGCCGGGATGGCTTCTCTCGCTGTTTGGATGGCGGATTTCAGTCTGGGGGGCCAGCCTTTCGGTTCCCGTGGTTAGAAGGCCCATTCGATCCGCCGCTGCCAGAAACTCATCGCGCAGCTCTTGGGATGTGATTCTCTCTCTTCCCGGATGGATTCGCACGACCAGGTCGGTGCTTTTCTTTTTCGGGAGGAGCTCAAGGCGGAAGGTTTCGCGCAGAACCCGTTTGTAACGGTTTCGTTGATGCGCCTTGCCGGCCTTTCTTCCGACGACCAGCCCCAGACGGGGGTGCCCAAAGTCATTGGGATGGATGCTGATCGATATCTTCTCTCCCCGATACCGTCTCCCTTTTTCAAAAACCCTGGTAAACTCTTTGGATGAGGTCAGCCGGGCGGCTCGGGGAAACTTGTAACTGTCAGCCTTTTCGTGACTTATGGGGTCAATCTGCGGCGTCCGCGGCGGCGACGGGCACGCAGCACTTCGCGTCCCCCGCGTGTCGCCATGCGGGCACGAAATCCATGTGTCCGCTTGCGGTGCAAGCGGCTGGGTCTGAATGTCGGTTGCACGAACCTTCTCCTCGATTCGGGTTTTTTCTTTCAAACTTTTTTGATTTCTAATCGGGAAACCGGCAGCTGTCAAGAGCTGAGGGTTTCCCCCGGCGTTTTATTATGAGGCTCTCGCCCCATAGATCGCCATAAAACGTGTGCTCTCCTTTGTGGATGTCCAGCTGCCGAAGGGCATACTGTTCCTCACCGGAAAACGGAAAGCCACGGGCCTTGGTTTCCGCCGTCGGCTTGGTTGTGGTGTGGGACCATAGATCAAAACACCAGGCAGGTGCTCATTTTTTTCAATGTCTTATGTTACTTTCCTTCGGTCAGCCCAGTTTGGAGATTTTCATGATGATTCAAAAACCCGGTGATTCCGTTTCACCAACGACAGGAAATGTGCGAACCGGCCTTTATGATCCCCAGTCGATCGAGCCGAAATGGCAGGAATACTGGTTAAAAAATAAGACATTCAAGACCGAAGCCGACCCTTCCAAACCAAAATACTATGTCCTCGACATGTTTCCCTACCCGAGTGGGGATGGCCTGCATGTCGGACACCCGGAAGGGTATACGGCCACCGATGTGGTTGCCCGCTTCAAACGGATGAATGGATTTAATGTCCTGCACCCCATGGGCTGGGATGCCTTCGGGCTTCCTGCCGAGCGCCATGCGGTCCGGACCGGTGAGCATCCGGCGGTCATCACCCGGAAAAATTGTGACACCTTCAGGCGCCAGATTCAGTCACTGGGTTTGTCTTACGACTGGGATCGTGAAATCAACACCACCGATCCGGATTATTACAAATGGACCCAGTGGATTTTCACCATCCTCTTCGAGCGCGGCCTGGCCTATCAGACTGAAGCGCCGGTGAACTGGTGCCCGGCCCTTGGGACTGTTCTTGCCAATGAAGAGGTCAAAGATGGCTGTTATGTCGAGACTGGAGACCCAGTCGAAAAGCGGATGATGAAGCAGTGGATGCTTCGGATTACTGCTTATGCCGAGCGGTTGATCCAGGATCTCGATCGGGTCGACTGGCCGGAGAGCATCAAGGCGATGCAGCGCGAATGGATCGGGCGTTCGGAAGGAGCCGATGCCCTCTTCAAAGTGGCTGGAAAAAACTGCCAGTTCACCATTTTCACCACCCGTCCGGACACCCTCTATGGCGCCACTTACTGTGTTCTCGCCCCCGAACACCCCCTGCTGCTGCCGATCACCACTCTCGATCGCCTGGCAGAAGTCCAGGCTTATGTCGAAGCGGCTTCCAGACGCAGTGCGCAGGATCGAATGGCTGCCGAACGTGAAAAAACCGGAGTCTTCACAGGGGCTTATGCTGTCAACCCGGTCAATGGCAAGGAGATCCCGATCTGGACAGCGGATTATGTCCTGGCGGAGTATGGTTATGGGGCGATCATGGCGGTCCCGGCCCATGATGAGAGGGACTACGAATTTGCCCGCAAATTCGGCCTCGAGATCATCGAGGTCGTCAGTGGCGGGGACATATCGCGGGCGGCATTCACCGGCGATGGACTGCTAGTCAATTCACCTCTGATCGATGGCCTTCCGGTTCCTGAAGCGAAAAAGAAAATCAGCGCCTGGCTTGAAAACCAGGGCCTTGGGAAAGCGACAGTCACCTATCGCCTGAGAGACTGGCTGTTTTCCCGTCAACGGTACTGGGGGGAGCCTTTTCCGCTGGTGACACTCGAGGATGGCTCCATCCAGGCAGTGCCGATCGAAGATTTGCCGGTGGTGCTTCCTCCGCTTGAGGATTACCGCCCCACCGCCGATGGGCAGCCTCCACTCGCGCGTGCTCAGGAATGGGTCAATTTCACCGATCCCAGGACTGGAAATGCCCTCAAACGTGAAACCAACACCATGCCTCAGTGGGCAGGATCCTGCTGGTATTACCTCCGCTTCTGCGACCCGCAAAACCGGAAGCAGGCCTGGTCGAAAGAGGCGGAATCCTACTGGATGCCGGTCGACCTCTACATCGGCGGCGCGGAACATGCGGTTCTTCACCTGCTCTATTCCCGGTTCTGGCACAAGGTGCTGTTTGATGCCGGCCTGGTCTCCACTCCCGAACCTTTCCAGCGCCTGTTTAATCAGGGCATGATCCTGGCCCATTCCTACCAGGACTCCTCTGGAAAATATTACTACCCCCACCAGGTCGAAAAATCCGGAGAAGAATGGCTGGTCAAAGAAACTGGATCCACGGTGCGGGTACAAGTCGAGAAGATGAGCAAATCCCGTTACAATGTGGTGAATCCGGACACTGTGGTCCGGGAGCTGGGTGCGGACTCTCTGCGCCTGTATGAGCTGTTCATGGGGCCGCTGGACCGTGAAAAGCCCTGGACCGAAGAGGGAGTGCAGGGAGTGCATCGCTTCCTCAGGCGAATCTGGGCTTTGTTCGTGACCGAGCCGGGCGATCTCCATCCGAGAATTCAGAATGACTCCGGAGATCACGCTGTCACCCGGATATTGCATCGGACTGTGAAGCATGTGACACGCGATATCGAATCCCTGGATTTCAACACCGCCATTTCGCGCATGATGGAATTTGTCAATGCCGCCACCAAGGCCGACAGGGTTCAAAAAGATGACATGGAGCGCTTCCTTCTGGTGCTGGCTCCATTCGCGCCGCATATCGCCGAAGAACTCTGGCAAAGACTGGGACATAAGGAGACATTGGCGTATGAGAAATGGCCGGATTATGATCCCACCCTGCTCATCGAGGACCTGATCAATATTCCTGTCCAGATCAATGGCAAGCTGCGCGATACTGTCCAGGTTCCCAATGGTTCGGATTCCGAGGCCCTCATTGCGGCAGCGAAAGAATCCGAAAAAGTCCAGCGCCAGCTGGAAGGAAAGACAATCGTGAAAGAGATTGTTGTTCCGGCAAAGCTGGTCAACTTTGTGGTCCGGTGATTCGAGGTTCTGGAGTGGTCTGTAATATTCATTTGATGATTGCCTGCATGGGCATCGCTGCCACCCAGGCATTCGGGCAGGTTCCTGCCAAAGCGGTTTGCGAGGTTGTTCAGGATGGTGGTTTCGAAACCGGACGCCCGAATGCCACCTGGCAGGAGGTGACAACTGGTCTTGCGGTGATCAACATCGATTCCCTTCATGCCCGGACCGGATCCTGGCTTGCAGTTTTTGGAGGGCAGCTCTTCCAGCTGCTCGAGCAGAGCCTTGAGCAGCCGGTCCTGATTCCACCGGGACGGGCTGAACTCAGCTACTGCCTTCGGATCCCAGAATCCTCAACCGATGAGCTCGACCACCTGGCTGTCCGCCTGGATGATGTGGTCCTGGCTGAATACACCACTGCAGACCAGCCGGTGTTTGCCCAGTATGTCCGGGTGGTGCACAATCTGTCCGACTGGACCGATGGCATGACTCATCTGCTGCGCTTTGAGTCTTCGGTGACCGGCACTCCTGTCACAACTTTTTTATCTCGATGATGTTTCCATGAACCTGTGCCCCAGCCCCGCTCCTCCCGACCTGTTCCGTTTCACTGCCCGCTGGATGGGAGCTGGCTGGACAGGCCATGATCTGATAAACCTGCTTGAAGCCTGGAATGTTTCTGAATGAGTATTGAAAGGAATTGGCAATGCCGCGTTCATCTATTGTTTTTGTCCTGCTCATTATTATTCTGGCAGGCAATTCGATCGACCTCCAAGGAGTTTGCGCCATGAAAGTGATTGCCCATCGCGGAGATTCATCCCATTTCCCGGAAAACACACTGGCTGCCTTTGAATCCGCTCTTAAGAAAGGGTCCGACCTGGTGGAGCTGGACTCACACGATACCAAAGATGGTGTCCTGGTGGTTCTGCATGATTCCAAACTCGACCGGACAACCAATTCGGAATCGGTATTTGGAAAAACCGATGTTCTTGTCTCCAAAGTCACACTGGATCAAATCCGGCTTCTCGATGCCGGCTCATGGAAATCCGATCAGTTCAAGGGGGAGCCGCTTCCAACCCTCGAAGCCTCTCTGAAAGTAATCCAGGCCTCCTCGACCACTCTCCTCGAAAGGAAAGCGGGAACAGCACTTTCCCATGCCAAGTTGATTAAGAAACTTGGATATACAGACAAACTTGTGGTCCAGTCCTTTGACTGGGATTTTCTGGCTGCTTTGAAGGTCTGGCTTCCCGGGGTTCAAATGGCTGCGCTGGGAGGTGAGGATGTAACCCGCAGCCAGCTGGAGGACCTCAAGCTTCTCGACATCCCCACAGTGGCCTGGAACCACGAAAAATTAACATCGGAAGCGGTTGCCATGATACATGAAAATGGGTTTAAACTGTGGGCCTGGACTGTGGATGAACCAGCGGAGTGGCAACGGCTGGTTGATCTCAAGCTGGATGGTATCATTACCAACAGGCCCGGAGAGCTTTCAGCCTGGCTGAAAGAGCATGGAATTCGATAAGCAGCAATGATGAGCGGGATGCCTGGATTTCGCGGAGGCTGGTTTGAAGGATGATGGAGATGAAGCGGATCGATATCGAGGAAGCACTCGATTTATACCAGAATGCCGATCTGTTCGATCTGGGAGAAATGGCCCACCAGGCACGCCTGCAGAGATCAGATCCTCAGGTGGTCACCTATATTGTTGACCGCAACATCAACTATACCAATGTGTGTGTGACCCCCTGCAAGTTCTGCGCTTTTTACCGGACTCCCGCCAACCCGGAAGGGTATGTTCTGCCGGATGAGCTGATCGATGCCAAGATCGATGAGCTGGTAGCGCTGGGCGGTTCACAGGTTCTCCTGCAGGGTGGCCTACACCCCACTCTCCCGTTTTCCTATTACACCTCTTTGATCGCCCGCCTGAAGGAAAAATACCCTTCAGTCAATATCCATGCATTCTCACCACCGGAGATTGTCCATTTTGCCCGAATCAGCGGCCTTTCCATCGAGGAAGTCCTGCGGGAACTCTGGGATGCGGGTCAAAGGTCGATTCCGGGAGGGGGCGCTGAAATCCTTGTGGATCGAGTCAGAAAAAAACTCGCCCCGACCAAGTGCATGTCCCAGGAGTGGCTGGATGTGATGGAGACAGCCCATCGGATTGGTTATGCCTCCAGCGCCACCATGATGTTTGGCCACATTGAAACCCTGCCGGAGAGGATCGAGCACCTGGCGAAATTACGGGAAGTTCAGGATCGCACCGGGGGATTCACCGCTTTCATCTGCTGGCCGATTCAGAGCGACAACACCCCGATGAGAGGAATGCATGTCGGCCCGTTGGAATACCTGCGCACCCAGGCCCTGGCACGGGTTTTCCTGGATAATTTTGCCCACATTCAATCCTCCTGGGTGACTATGGGGGAGAATATCGGGCAGCTGGCATTGCGTTTCGGGGCCGATGACATGGGGGGCACCATGATGGAGGAAAATGTGGTCAGTGCGGCCAGCTGCACCCACCGGACAAATGAACAGCAGCTCTGCCGCCTGGCTCGAGAAATCGGATTCCGCCCTCAGAGAAGGAATACCTTCTATGATTACCTGGATCAGCCCGAGGAGGTTCTCTGCCAATGAGCATTCGTCCTGTTTCCACTTCCATGGCTCCGCAAGCGGTCGGGCCGTATTCGCAGGCGATTGAGTCAGGGGGGCTTTTATACTGTTCAGGCCAGATTCCGCTTCCACCGGAGGGTGGTTCGCTGGTGGCGGGGGGGATTCGCGAACAGACTGAGCAGGTGCTTCGGAACCTGTCCAACCTGCTCCAGGCCGGGGGATCGGATCTCACCCATGTTCTCAAAACCACAGTCTACCTGACTGACCTGGCCAACTTCAAAGATATGAATGAGGTTTATGCCCGGGTCTTCAACAACCATAAGCCGGCACGAGCCACGATTCAGGCTGCGGCGCTTCCGATGGGGGCGCTGGTTGAAATCGAGGCTATTGCTTCCATCATCCGGCCGGTCTGAAAAAAAAGGGGGCATGTGTCTTTCCATGCCCCACGAAGTCTCAGGATCGATCATCAGTTTTTTTTGGGTGAACTCTTTCTGGCTGCCCGTCGGTCCATATAGAAAACTATTTAACAAATGTATTTGTCAAGGCATCTTTGGAAAGCCAGGAGTCACTTGCCAAGGAAGCGCCTCACCATGTTCTCAGGATTTTCATGTTCATTTGATTGTCCATTTCCAATGCGGGCAGGAAGGCTCCTCCGCCCCGATTCGATGCGTTTTTCCCAAAGGCTGACTATATGGAATACCGATTATCCCAGATTGACTGGAATCAGGGCGATGACGATACTGGTTCCAGGAATTGCCCTCGCCTGCCCGGTGGGGGACAACATGGGCAAGAGAACATCTAAATAAAATGCCAGAAGTGGCCCAATCCAGCTTTTAAGGGGACAAGGAGATGAGAAATTTCTGCTGTTCTTTTAATCGGATTTACCACTCCAAGGGGAGATCAGAAAGCCAGTGATCAAGCCGGTGAATCCGTCGAAGTGGAATGTTGAGACATTGGCGCATCTGTCCGGTGTGACCCAGGTCCATCATGTGCTGCCGGATGGTGGTGCCTGGGGGACATACAGGCGTTCGATTATCCATTTCAATGGGGATCAATTGACTCAGACGGCTGTCTTCCCATTTGTTTTCCCACGAGATTTCTTTGGATTCTCTCGCCTGACTGCGCGCCCGACACGCGCTGACAAATGCAACCTTTACATTAATTCGAAGGGAAAACTCCTGGGGATTCGTGGAGGAAAGGTTTACAGGCTTGATGAAAGATCGACCCTGCAACCACTGTTTTCAATTCAAGGAGATTGTGTCCTTCATGGGAGCCTTGCTGAAGATATGGAAGGGTGGACCTATTTCGGGGAATATTTTCGAAACTCGAATCGAGGTCCAGTTCGATTATGGAGGGTTTCACCAAACCTCGACAAATACGAAATCGCACATGAGTTCACGGCCGGGCAGATCCGACACATCCATGGCATCTACCCGGATCCTTTTGAGCCAGGGGCATTGTGGCTCCTGACAGGTGACTATGCCGATGAATGCTACTTCTTCAGAACGAGGGACCGGTTTGTGACTATGGAAAGATTC
>LMZT01000137.1 GCA_001567115.1 Candidatus Hinthialibacteria bacterium OLB16
CCCCACCCATTGGCTCGCTTCCTGATCCAGCTTTGATGACCTGAGCCTGAGCACTGCTTCCACTTTCCCCGCCAGACGATCTTCATGATGCAATTCATGCTCCCATATCCTGACAACACTCCAGCCACGCTTTCTCAATTCACGATTCACAAGCCTGTCGCGCTTCTTGTTGCGGGAAAACTTCGCATCCCAATACTCTGTGTTGCTGTCCGGCCGCCTTCCATGCTTTGGACATCCATGCCAGAAGCAGCCATCCACAAAAAGCACTACCCGTTCTCGACGGAATACAAAATCAGGCCGCCCGATTAATGGTTGATTCCTTCTCCATCCCCGGATTCCTTTTCTTCGGAATATCCGGGCAAGAGTGAGCTCCGTGCTGCGGTTGCCAGAGGATTTGATTGCTGCCATGACCTGGGAACGCTTTTGGGTGCTGAATACATCAACCACTGTCAAACCCCATTCCCTTTCCTCGATTCCTGGCAGGCGTGTTTCCCAGCAGAAAAACTGCCTGTGCGGCGAACAGGTTAATCCTAATGGAAAATGATCTGTGCAGTCCACAACCAGAATTATATCCTGTTGCGAGACAGAACCGTCGTCCCAGCCCCCAAACATACCTCCCAACCCCCTCCGGGAGATCTTCCATATTGTGGTGCTTTAATGCGATAATTAGCGCCATCTCAAATCCATAATTTATCCGACCCAAATAACCGTCTGGCAAAGGGTTTGAGATGCAATCAAGGCGGGAGCCTGAAGGATATAAAGCATGATAGTACCCGATAGACTACTCTTGTCCGGAAATGAGGCTGTCGCACTGGCAGCCCGAAAGGCTGGTGTCATCCTGGGAACCGGCTATCCGGGAACCCCATCCACCGAAATACTCGAGGAGTTCCACCGCCTGGGAGGCCGGTCCCAATGGGCGCCCAATGAGAAGGTAGCCCTGGAAGTCGGACTCGGCGCTTCACTGGCTCATTCGCGAGTCATCGTCACGATGAAACATGTCGGTGTGAATGTAGCCGCCGATCCTCTTTTCACTGCCGCCTATACCGGCACTCCCGGCGCACTTGTTGTCATTTCCGCCGATGATCCCGGCATGGCCTCCAGCCAGAATGAACAGGACAATCGTCATTTCGCAGTGGCGGCGGGCCTCCCCATGCTGGAACCATCCTCCTCACAAGAGGCTTTCGATTTCACTCTGGCTGCTATTGAAATCTCCGAACGCTGGCATCTGCCGGTTCTCCTGCGCATGACCACACGGGTGTGCCATTCCAAAACCATTGTCCATTCTCTTCGCACACCCCACCCGGCCTCTCACCCTTTCTTTGAAGAAGATATCCCCTCATTGGTCATGATCCCGGCTTATGCACGTCCCGCTCATCGAAAGCTGCGCGCCAGGCTGGCTGATATCGCCGGATGGAACGAAACCAGCCCACTCAACCAGATCATCGAAGGAGACAGCGGGCTTGGCATCATCACCTCAGGGATCAGTTACCAGCATGCACGAGAAGCCGCCCCGGGGGCCAGCTTCCTGAAACTGGGAATGACCTGCCCGCTGCCCTTCGATAAAATCAAGACTTTCGTGGAGTCTGTTGAGCGCTGCCTGGTCATCGAAGAAGGCGATCCCTGGCTGGCCGATGCGATCCGTGCAGAGGGCATCCCTGTCGAGAGAAAACTGCATGAGTTCCGATTCGGAGAACTGGATGTCGAAAGGGTGCGCAGGATCATCGAGGGCGATGCCACCCCGGCGCCTCCTCCACCTGGAGGCAGGCCACCCCAGCTGTGCACTGGATGCCCCCACCGTTCGGTTTTTGAAATCCTCAGAGATCTCCACTGCATCGTGGCTGGAGACATCGGCTGTTACACACTGGGAGTCCTGCCGCCCTTTCAGGCGATGGATACCTGTGTGTGCATGGGAGCCAGTATCGGTGTGGGGCTTGGACTTCGCCATGCCCTGCCTCCTGAAGAAGCGCGGCGTGTCGTCAGCGTCATCGGAGACAGCACCTTTGTGCACAGCGGCCTGACCGGACTGGTCGAGATGGTCTACAACCGGCCCGAAACCGGCCATGTGGTCATCATCCTCGACAATGGCACTACCGCCATGACCGGCCTTCAGGAACACCCCGGCACCGGAAGAACTCTCGAACATTCCCCGACCGGCAAGGTCAACTTCGAAGAATTTGCCCGATCGCTGGGAATCGGACGGGTTCAGACCATGGATCCCACCCGGGATCCCGCCAGCTTCGAAAAGGCCCTTGTAGAAAACCTCCAGAGTGATGACCTGGTCCTCATGATCGCACGAAAGCCCTGCCTGCTTGCGGCCAGTAAGATTCGCGAATACGAACGTGCCGCTCAGGAGTTGATGGCCTGCGACTGCGCACATGGAGAAAATTAAAATGATGCCTGATTCCGTTATCAATGTCGTGCTGGCGGGGATTGGAGGCCAGGGTGTTCTCAAGGCATCGGATATCCTCTCGGATGCTGCTTTCCGGGCTGGCTATGATGTCAAAAAAAGCGAAATTCATGGAATGAGCCAGCGTGGCGGGTCGGTCAGCAGTGATGTCCGCTTCGGGCCGGAGGTTTTCAGCCCGATGGTGCCGCCGGGTTGTGCAGATTTCCTGGTGGTGCTGGAAGAAACACAAGTCGAACCCAACCGTCATCGACTCCATCCTGAGGGTGTCCTGATCGAACTTTCATTCCTGGACAAGGCAAAGATATCGAACCGGAAAAGCCTGAATGTCGCCTTGTTAGGTGTGCTGAGCGGGTATCTGGATATCGAAATTTCTTTCTGGCTGGAGGCCATCCGGGCCGGCCTGCCGGAGAATCTGCATGAGGTCAATCTGACTTCATTCGAGATTGGAAGACAGGCCATCGGTTCAATGACCCGGGCCGATTGAGAGGCTGCTCAGACCATGCCACGGGAACGGGGGCATCGGTCAAGGATAAATACAACCAGGGAGGAGATTCTTTTCATGATCGAGAGAATCACTGCCAAAGATGGACCCTTTCATCCAGCCAGTGCGGTAGATTTTCTCCCACTGCAGCAGCTCCATGACCTGCAGTCCAGGCGACTCAAAGAGACTGTCGATCTGGCCTATCGTCGAGTTCCGCTGTTCCGTTCACGCATGGAAAAAATCGGCCTGGAGCCGGAAGATATCCGCGGCATCGAAGATATCCAACTACTCCCTTTCACAGAAAAAACCGATCTGCGTGACACTTATCCATTCGGATTGCTGGCGGTGCCGACCAGCGAGGTTGTACGCCTTCATGCGTCCAGCGGAACCACCGGCAAACCGATCGTCGTGGCCTACACCCGTGAGGATGTGGCAGTCTGGTCTGAAGTCATGCTGCGTTCGTTTGCCGCCTGCGGAGTCCATGCGGGCGATATTGTCCAGAATGCTTATGGTTATGGATTGTTTACCGGGGGATTAGGCGCCCACTATGGCGCTGAGGCCCTGGGAGCGGCTGTCATCCCAATCTCCGGTGGGAACACCGAACGGCAGATCATGGTGCTGAAAGATTTCAATGTGACCGTGATCTGCTGCACCCCGAGTTATTTCTGCTATCTCATCGAGCAGGCCGAAAAGAAGGGGATGGATATCCGCCAGCTGCCTTTGAGAGTGGGAGTTTTCGGTGCAGAACCCTGGAGCGACGAAATGCGCAAGCGCATCGAATCCAGCAGCTGTGTCCGCGCCTTTGACATCTATGGGCTGTCCGAAATTATCGGCCCGGGTGTCGGAATCGAATGTGTGCAGCAGGCCGGGCTGCACTTGTTCGAAGATCATTTTTACCCGGAGGTCATCGATCCGGTGACAAATGAGCCTTGCCCGGATGGGGTTGAAGGCGAGCTGGTCCTGACCACCCTTACCAAGAAAGCCCTGCCGATGATCCGGTATCGCACTCACGATATCACCACGTTTATCAGCGAACCCTGCGCCTGCGGCCGGACGATCCGCAGGATCCACCGGATTTCCCGCCGCAGCGATGACATGATGATCATCCGGGGGGTCAATGTCTTTCCCTCACAGGTCGAAACAGCTCTGCTGGCGGTTGAAGGGACCTTGCCACATTACCAGATCATCCTTTCCAGGAAGAACGGCCTCGATCATCTTGGAGTGCTGGTGGAAGTCACTCCGGAGTTCTTCAGTGACACAGTCAGCGGAATTGAGAACCTGCATAACCTGCTCTCCCACTCCCTGGAAAGCGCTCTCGGAATTCGTGTCGATGTCCGCCTGGTGGAGCCGCATACACTTCAACGCAGCGAAGGAAAGGCACGGAGAGTTCTCGACCAGAGGTCTCTGGGAGAACAGGAAGCCGGAATGGATGGCTTCGAAAATTTCTGCCCGGGACCGAACGGGAAATAACCTGAGCAGCCGTATCGAGGAGGCCTGGCATGAAGATCAAGCAACTGTCCCTGTTCCTGGAAAATCAGGCAGGAAAGCTCTATTACCCCTGTAAAGTCCTCGCAGATGCAGGTATCGATATACTGACCCTGTCGCTGGCCGATACACAGCAGTTCGGCATCCTGCGCCTGATCGTGGATGACTGGGAGAAGGCCCGAACTGTTTTTGAAAAGGCCGGAAGCGTTGTGAAGGTCACAGAGGTGGTTGCGGTCGAGGTTGAAAACCGCCCGGGCGGGCTGGCCGGAATTCTGGAGATACTCGAGGAGTCAAGAATCAACATCGAATACATGTATGCCTTCACCTTCGGACGCCAGGATCGTGCTATCATGATCTTCCGGTTTGAGGACAGTGATGGGGCTATCCGGGTGCTCAACACAAAGGGTGTAAGGATTGTGAGTCAGACAGATTTGAAGCATCACCAGAACGGCAGAGAGTGCTGACCGGAGATTGCCCCATGGCGAATCAGCCCATCCCTCTGTGCCATGCCATCCGGAAGAAGCCCCAGCCTCCTGCCGGCCTGGATTCCCCGTTTTGGGATGTGGCCGAATCCCAGCCTGTTGAAGAACGCCAAAGCCTTCAGCTTCATCGCCTGCGCGAGACCATTTCAAGAGTCAGGAATGTGCCCTTCTACCAGTCGGCTTTTCGAGAAATGAACATCACCCCTGAATCGATCCGCACTCTGGATGACCTCAGAAGGCTGCCTTTCACCACCAAAGCCGACCTGCGTGATTCACCCCCGCTCGGTTTCTGTGCAGTCCCGCGTGAGGACATCGCACGCATCCATGGATCGACCGGAACGACTGGCCGGCAGACCTTTGTGGCCTATACCGCCGAAGATCTGGACCTCTGGTCGGATCTCTGCGCACGCTTTCTCTACGCGGGCGGGCTTCGTAAAAATCACCTGGTCCAGATAGCCTTTGGTTATGGCCTGTTCACTGGGGGGTTCGGGCTTCATTACGGCGTCGAGCGGGTCGGCGCGGCGGTGGTTCCTGCCGCTGCCGGCAACACCCAGCGCCACATCACCCTCATGCGTGACCTGGCAGTGGATGTGCTGGTGTGCACCCCCAGCTATGCCCTGAGCATCGCCGAAACCGCACGCGCCATGGGGTTTGACTCCGCCCAGCTCCCGATCCGTTACGGGCATTTCGGAGGTGAACCCTGGACTCAGGACATGCGAAGGCGCATCGAACAGGAATTGGGCATTCTGGCCTTCAACAACTACGGCCTGAGTGAGATCATCGGTCCAGGAGTCAGTGGCGAATGTCACGAACAGAATGGCATGCACCTCCAGGAAGATCATTTCCTGGTTGAATGCCTCGATCCGGAAACCCTGGAACCGGTCGAAGAAGGAGAGGTGGGTGAACTGGTCATCACCTCTCTGACACGGCGCGCCATGCCATTGATCCGTTACCGGACCCGCGATCTTTCATCGCTGGACAGCCGACCATGCCCCTGCGGCAGAACCACCCGGCGCATGAGCCGCCTGACCGGCCGCACGGATGATATGCTGATTATCCGCGGGGTGAATGTTTTCCCCTCCCAGATCGAAGAAGCCTTGCTTCGTGTGGAGGGAACCGCCCCTCACTATATGATCGAAATCGATCGCCCGGGATCCCTGGATGAGGTCACTGTGCATGTGGAGGTCCATCCACAGACCTTTTCAGACCGGATGGATCGGATGCAGGCATTGCGTGACCGGATTGACCGTGAGATTCACTCGATCACCGGGCTTCGGGTCAAAGTCGTGCTCCTGGGTCCGCAGACTCTGGAAAGATTTACAGGAAAAGCCAGGCGCGTTAACGACCATCGGAAATTGTAAAACAGAACTTCCTCTCCCGAAGAGAGGAAGTCTGGTTGTTGAAAAGGAGTGTTGTTTCATGCCAGTCCGCCGCCCGAAAAATCTGTTTTTCGTGCTGACCCTGTTTTCCAGCCTGATCCTTCTTCAACCATCGTGGTCCAAAGCATTCGAAAATGATGAATGCCTGCTGTGCCATGGAGATGCCAGCCAGTGGGATCTGAAAGATCCGGCCCAGGCAGGGCTGCTCGTCCTGTCGGCTTCCCATTCCGGCAATGTTCATGAGGGACTGTCCTGCACCGATTGCCATGAAGGAATCGAAGATCTTCCACATGCCGATCCACTCCCGAAAGTCAATTGCGGCTCCTGCCACGAAGATGCGTTGGCAGCCTACAAAAAGAGCGTCCATGGCATCGAGCAGGGAGATGAATTGAAAGGGGAAGCCGCCACCTGTGTCTCCTGCCACGGGACTCATGACATTTATCCAACCACTGACCAGCGCTCCAAAGTGCACCACCACAACCTGGCCACCACCTGCATTCAGTGCCACCAGGACCAGGCACTGATCGAAAAACACAAGATGGGCAAACAGGATAATGTCCAGACCTATGTTGTCAGTGTTCATGGACAGTCCAATCTGGATGATGTCAGTTCACGGGCTGCAACCTGCAATGATTGCCATGGATGGCACGACATCCAGAAGGCCAGTTCCCCCGAATCAAAGGTCAGCCGCCAGATGGTGGCCAAAACCTGCGGACAGTGCCATGAAGATGTGCTCGAGGAATATTACGGGAGTGTGCATGGCAACCTGGCCAAAGAGGGGAACCCGGATGTCCCGGTGTGCACCGATTGCCATGGGGAACACAAAATCAGTTCGGTCCAGGACCGGGAATCCACTGTCAGCAAGTTCCACATCGCCGAAACCTGCGGCAAGTGCCATGAGAATCAGGAGATAGTCAAAAAATACAATATTCCGATTTCCTCACCCAGCACCCTGTACCGCCAGAGTGTCCATGGGAAAGCCCTTCTGAGCGGCAGCAATCCCAATGCCGCCGCCTGCCAGGATTGCCATGGTTATCATTCCATTCTGGGAGGCAGTGATCCAAAATCCACTGTCAACCGGGTCCATATCAGCGCCACCTGCGGGCACTGCCACCAGGATATCCAGAAGCAGTTCGATGAAAGCGTTCATGGCCAGGCGATCAACAAAGGGGTTCGGGAAGCGCCTGTCTGCACCGATTGCCATGGCGAGCACATGATCCTGGGCCATCTCGACCCGGAATCCCCGGTATATTCCACCCGTCTGGCCAAGGAAGTCTGTGCGCGCTGCCATGATTCGGTTGTCATCAACCGGAAATATGATCTTCCCGGGCAGGTGGTGGACACATTTCTGAGAAGCTACCATGGTCTGGCGGGGAGGCTCGGTGACACCAATGTCGCCAACTGCGCCAGCTGCCATGGTGTTCATGACATCCTGCCCTCCGATGATCCCAAATCGTCGATCTATCCGGACAACCTGATCCACACATGCGGGAAGTGCCATGCCAATGTCACTCCGGCATTTGTGGCCGGAATGATCCATGTGTCGCCGAAATCCACCGAGAAAGTCGTCACTTCCTATGTGAGGAGCATTTACATCTTTCTGATCATCGTATCGATCGGGGGGATGATGCTTCACAATCTGCTGATTCTGGGGCGCCACATCCGTGACAAATACCGCAGCCAGAAAGTGATCCCGCATGTCACCCGTTTCAATGGGGTGGCCCTGGTCCAGCACCTGCTCCTGACCCTGTTCTTCACTGTCCTTGTCATCACAGGATTCTCATTGTCGTTCCCGGATTCACTTTTCTCCCAGTCGATCACCTCCTATCTCGGCCTGGGTGAATCGCACCGTTCACTGGTCCATCGAATCTCGGGTGTGGGCCTCATCCTGACCACCATCTGGCATGTGGCGGCCATGCTGTTTACAAAGCGGGGGCGCGCCGAAATCTCAGCGCTGATGCTGAGGTTCCAGGACCTCAGGGACCTGTTCCGGAATGTCGGGTACCATATCGGATTATGCGCAGAGAAACCGAAATTCGATCGTTATGACTACTCGGAAAAGATCGAATACTGGGCCTACCTGTGGGGGTCCATCGTGATGATCATCACCGGATTGATGATGTGGTTCCCGGCCGCCGCTGCGGTCTATCTGGGGATCACACGCAACTGGGTCGAAGTCGCCGCGGTCATTCATTATTACGAAGCCTGGCTGGCCACCCTGGCGATACTGATCTGGCACTTTTTCTTTGTCATCTTTCACCCGGAAGAGTACCCCATGGATGTTTCCTGGCTGTCCGGCAAGCTGTCTGTCAAAGCCATGGAAGAGCGCCACCCCCTCGAGCTGGAGCGCCTGGCCAAGGATGGCTTGATCCACGGGGATTTGTCTCTGCATACACCCCGAAAGACCGAAGAAAAGCGGGAGCAGGATTGAACAGGATTGACAGGAACAGGGGTGGGATCCTTTTCTCACCCCCCTTTTTCAACCATCTTCTGTTGAAATACGCCCCTCTTTCAGGTCCATTCTGGGAAACATCACTCAAATGAGGGATAATTCCTTATCATGCTTGTAGAAAACCTGATTCCACACGGATTTGTCGCCCAGCTGCACTGCCCTCCCCAAGCCACGCCGGAGAGGGCGCTCAAAGAACTCTATCTGATTTTATCCGGCCGGTTCCGGTATCCTCAATTCGAACTGCTTCATGCCGGCCAGGGGGCGGTTCTGAAAGAAGGGGAGCAGCGTTCCTGCGAAATCTACCCCGACCACCTGGTCATTAAAGAACAACCCACTCAGCTGAATTTTGACGAGTTTCTCGAGCAGGTTGTGCCGATTGTTCAGGAGGTCAGGAACCACATCGGCCAGCCAATCTGGATCTTTCAACAGAGCATCCTTCGTTACCTGCTGCCTTTCGATACACCAGTGATGCCGATGCTTCAGCAGCATTTCTTCAAAATCGGGGACAGCGACCTGGAAAAATTCAAAAGGCCGGTTCTCGGGTTGTGCGCCCGGATCGAGTTTCCTCCGCTCCCCGAGGAACCCACACAGGTCCAGCTGCGCATTGAGCCGTATTTCCGTGAACCAAAAATGCTGTTCCTGGAATTGAGCTCCCGTTACCTGCAACCCATCCAGCAGATTTCCGAATTCGAGCAGAGGCTGCGGGGATCCTATGAATTCCTCAAGGATCGTGCATGCGGCTTCTTACGCGGTATCTTCAGCCGGAATCAGGAATTTTAAATCAAGGGGAATTGAACAGAACCCTCGTGGCGGGGGAAAAAAGGGGCGGTCGGTTGGACCGCCCCCTGATACAGGCATGAATTCTCAGAAGCAGGTGCTGCAGGCCGGGGCTGCTGCGACCGGGCCGCAACAGGGCTGTGGGCAGCAGCAGGGCTGCGGACAGCACACTTCGACCTCATAAGGCTCCATTTCACAGTACCGCTGGGTGCAGGTGAATTCCTCCGTGTCCCAGTACGGAACCTGGACTGTGTATTCACGCTCTTCCCAGTTGCAGACACACACTGTGTACGGTTGCTCGACCTCATAAGGAACTCTCTTGACCACCTGAACCGGCACCTCGCAGGTCACCATCTGCGGGCAGCACCGTCCGCACTCATCCACCACATTCTGGCACTGGGTGACTGTGTGCATCTCGGTCACACACTCATTTTTCCAGCAGATGATTGTGCGGGACTGCTGCTCCTGTGTGTAGACAGGAACCTTGCAGGTCCGGACTTCATCCCGGGTCCGGCACACACGTCGAGTGCAGTTCACATCCCGTGTTTTCCAGACAGGACGGTAGCAGGTGACTGTGCACCTTCCAGCGGAAGGCTCTTCACTCTCCACGATCGGAGCCGGTGCGGGTGCAACCGGTTCCGGTTCCTGGACAATCGGCGCCGGTTCCGGCATTGGCGCGGGTGCGGGCGCCTCGATTGTCTTTTCCTTGATGACGGGAGATTCATCCGATCCCGGCTCTCCCGCCTGGATCGCCCCTGCCATCACAAGGATGATTACCCATGTCCAGCCAAGCATGTTTTTCATTCGCATAACTTCCCTCCTCGATCACGTCTCATGGGACCGAATTTGGACCACACACGTTGATTATCGGCCGATTCGATCGGTTAATAAGTTCCTTCTTGAAGGTCCTCCGATACGGAAATTTACATCATTTCCCTTTTCTGGTGGAGGGATCCACGAAAAAAGGCTTTCTTTTCGCTTAAACCCTGGCCTCCGGGCGTGTGGTCGCTCTCAATACCTCCCAGAGTAAAATCAGCACGGTCAAGAGAACCATGGCCACGAGCGCTGAAGCGACTGCCACTACAAAACGCGGAAGACCGATCGGCTTCAAAGGGGGAAAAGCCCGAATCCAGGTCAGAAGATCCTGGCGGTCGGAGGCAATCGCCATCACCGCCACCTCCCTCCGTGTCGATACCTCTCCAAACCCCATGTGCGCAGTCTTCAAACGGTCCTGCCAGTAAGCTACCTCTTCCTCGTGGGCATTGAGTATCTTTTCCGCTTCTCGAATCTGACGTGAATAGTCCTCAACATATTCAGGCAATTTATGGATCGCCTCACTGACCCCGGCAACATCCGAGGCCACCGCATCCCGCAGGTTCCTCAGACTCACAAAAACCGGGTTTATTTCCTGGCGGGTCGATGTCGCATTATAAAGGTCAGTGGTCGCTTTGCCGGTGCGTGCCGCATAAATGTTGAGCACAGATGGCTCCTCCTCCAGCGAACGCACCATGTCGAGGATTGGTTTTTCCCGGGTGAGAGCACGATCGAGGTCAGCCTGCTTGGCAGATTTCTCCACAAAATCCGACTGGGCCTGTGAAAGGGCGATCAGCATCTGGCTTTGCGCATTGCCCAGCGATTCAATCAGCTTCTTCATCTCCTCGATGCGCGCGTTCAGCTTTTTCTCCCGGTAGGATTCACGGACCTTTTCGAGGTCCTTTTCAGCACGCTCATACTCCTGATTGAAAAGCGCCATCGAACGGCGAATATCCTCTTCAAGAAGCTCATTCGCTATCCGGTCGGCTTCCTTTGAAAAAGCATTGGCGACATCGGAAACCAGTTTTGGAGTATCTTCCACCAGATCATTCAGGCGCACACGCACAATCACCGAGTTCTGGCTGCGTACCGCCCAGATCGCCACGCGTTTGCGGAAATCCTCGATATCAAAATTGTATGGCGGTTCATTCAGGCGGAACTCCTGGAGGATTCTGTCCAGAATATCCGGACTGTCGAGCGCCGATGCGAAGGCCTCGCAGTCCACCACCGTTCGATCGACTCCGCCCGAGTCCTCACGGCTGCGGGTTCTTGAGACCAGAAGAGTGATTGTGCTTTCGAAAGTGTAAGGGGTCAGCGCAAACAGGAGGGCATTCGCCCCGCCCACCACCAGCCCAACAAACAGAAGAATCAGCCAGCGGCGTTGAATAACCTGAAGAAGATAGAGAAAGGAAACCTCCCGATATGGCGATGCCACGGGGTTCGACTTCATGAGCCGGCTCCGGCTGCATCTGCCTCGGAAATCCCCATGAAAAGATTCTCTTCTTTGATGTTCACCTTGTATTCCTGGCGAAGGCGATCGAGCAATTCCTGGTACAGTTTCTGAGACTGCTCCTTCAAAAGGTTCACGTGGATGATTTTGGCCGCCTGCTCATAAGGAGTATAGATCCCGGGGCGCTGTTCGAATGTCAGAAAAAAACAGTAGCCGACCTGCTTATCATCTCCGCTGAGCTCGAACACCTGGCTCAATTCACCCAGTGTGGCTTCCTTGACCCGTTTGACAAACTCCGGATCGAATTTGATATCCAGCCGGTCATAGATATACGCATACCCTGTCTGAGCATCGGAGTGCTGACTGTTTTCACGGGCAAAGGGGGCAAACAGCGCCGCTTTCGCCTCCGGGCTGGTCGCTGAAGCGATGAGCGAGGATGCCTGGTCCCGCAGAGCCTCCATTTTTGCCTTCAGGGAGGGCATATCGGCCGATTTTTCCTTCGGAAGGTATTGATCGACATGATGAACCGCCCAGCTGTCGGGGCGGTAGAAGACCTTTTCACGATCGTTCTCATACCGGGCTTTGATCATCTCCTCGGTGACCACATTCTTCTGCTCGACTTCACGCCGGAGTATTTCGCGTTTCATCAGTTCTTCTTTAATAAAGCGGCGGAACTGCATGAGAAAGTCATCTTTTGAAACACCCGCCAGCTTCCGCCGACGCTCAACTTCATCCGGCCCCAGGCTGGTCAACTGGCGTTGAACCTCCCGCTCTGTAGAGGCATCGCTGACCCACTCGGGATGCGCCAGCGCCCCCAGCACCAGCAGGCGGCGTTCGATCATCTGGTCCAGGTAATTCTTGCGGATTTTCTTGCGAATCACCGAAACAGGGGTAGCTTCGGCAACAGGATGGGCTGCTTTCTCCCTCTCATCACACAGCAGGAGCACATCATTCAACAGGATGCGATATGGGCCAACTGCCGCGACCTCGGGATTTTGTGCAGCGGGGGTGGGAGAGGGCTGCGAAGCGGCAACTGGTTTGGTCTGGCCTTCAGGCTCGCCTCTGGAGGTGCACCCCTCGAGAAATCCAGGCGCCAGCAGAAGCACAGTGAAGATGCAGAAACGGTTCAAAATGCGCCGCATCACTTGCCGCCGGGCGCAGAGGAAGCGGGTTCTATCGTCACATCCACCTGGCCAGGCCAGTAAGTCTCGAAATACTTATGAACCGTTTCATCGAAGTTCAGGTCGGGGTTGGGAATTTCACGCGGATCGAGCTTCATATCACCGGCCTGCATTCGCTGAAAGAGCATTCCATAAGTCTTCATGTAATTCTCACGGGCTGCCGCCTCTTCCCCGGCGGATGGCGCATGGAAGCCACGGTTGGGTTGTCCCTGATTTTCCTGCTGGTATGCAACCAGAAAACGGTTCCCATAGAGCTCCTGATAACGGATCGCTCGTGATTTCTGTTCAGCCTCGCTGAGAACCGTATTGGGATCATTGGAAACCTCGAGGTCCACGCGAGGTTTCCTCATCGGCTTGGCTTTCCCATAAGATAAAAGGACAAAATCATTTTCGATCTGGTCGATTTTCAGGGTATGGATGTTGCCACCCTCCAATGCCTTTTCCTTCTCCCCATTGAGGGTGTTGTAGAAGGTTGCCATCTTGCGGGCAGCCAGTCCGCCGAACTCGACATAAGCGATTTCGGCATATTTCTGTTGGAGAATGGAAGTATCTTTGAGCACATCGGCATCGGTGGGGGCTGCGATTTCAACTGCTGCCACAGGTTCATCAGCCGTTGCCTGGGCGACTTTCTCTTCTGGAGTGGAGGAAGGAATGGCAGGCTGGATGGCCGCTTCTGCAGATTGTGCCGGTTCCGAGGAGCCGGCAGGTGCCTCAAGGCCTTTGTTTTCCTGGTCGACCAGAGCCGAAACATGCTCCTCCAGCATGGCAGGCAGTGGAATTTCTATCGCCATTCGGATGGGTTCCCTCGGGATCTGCTCCAGATTTCCACCGGATTGCAGAACCATATAAACAGCCAGCCCTGCGGCCAGCGCACCTGCCGCCAGAGCAGCAACAAGTCCTTTATTCGTCATTTCCCCTGTCTCGCCTGTTCAGATTCTAATGGTTCGCCCTGCCCTTCACTGGCCTGGCGCTGGCGGATTTTCTCACGCCATTCCTCGATCGCCGTCTTGATTTCCTCAGGAGTCCGTTTGATCGCCTGCATGTAGGTGTCATACAGCTCTTTCTGATCCTCACTGAGCTGGTTTGTATCCACCATCACTTCCTTGGGGACATCGACCGGGGCTGCATCCTGAATCCGCTGTTCCATCAGGTCGAGGTAATTCAGTGCCTGCTCGTACTGTTCGGCACGTGGTGGAACAGGGATTTCACGGGGGCGGCCTGCAAGCTCATTGTATTTCCATCCCATAACCACCGAGGGTTTATAGACAGTTTCATAATAACGCCTCTGGGCGGCTTTTACCTGCTCTGGTGTGCGCGGAACAGTCGGATCAAAGGGTGGGGCCTGAAGTGGAACATAAAACAGATCCTGCGTGGCATCGGCCAGCTTGACTGTCGCCCGGTCGGAATCCATTTTGACTATGGTCGCTCCGACAAGTGTTCCTCCGACAGGAAGATAAGGTGTCGATTTCCGGTTGTGAGTGTTATAGAACTGGGCTTCTTCGATCTGATTGATCTTGCGGTATTTGACATAGACCCACGGAGACATGAGCTCAAAGAGCAGATCTTTGTCGGACTTCGCGGTCCGGGTCGCTGCGGAAACCTCCGCCGTCGCCGAGGGGGGTGGGCCGCCTTTCAAAGCTGTCTGAATGCCTTCGTCTTCCGCAATGAAGCGCTCGATCAGGCGGTTGCTGATCTCGGCATCCAGTGGAGCAGGCTCGGGCACCAGGGTTATTGCAGGCACATTTTCCAGATTCCCACGGCTGGATCGTGGCATCAGAAAGAAAAGGCTTCCTCCCACGACAAGAATCACCCCCGAAACAAGCCCAATCCATTTTGCTGACATCCGTATTTTATCCCCATTGTTTTTATTGAATGGCCCTGGCTGGCCTCATTCCTTGACACACTGTGCCTGCTTCTTTCCAGTAACTGTCAGACTCCATGGTGGAATGTGGCCCCTCATCCATTTATCTCTGATTGAATCGCTGGAAAGGTGATCTGCCTCAGACCGCTGTAATTGAAAGTATTTTACAGCAGTTTCTCCCCTTATGAAACGTCCCGGTCTCCATGGCTGTAACGAAACAGTAATAAAATTCCTATATTCCCATAAAAAAGGGGGCGCACCTGAGCGCACCCCCCTTGCTGCCGGAATCGAATCGGCGCCTGAATCACTTATAGGCGTTAAAGCCACGGAGAAAGTCCGTGGTGGGTTCATATCTCCAGGTAAAGATCACATTGGTGAATGTATTGTTGGTCTGGGGTTCATTGATTGCAATGATATGCATGACCGCATAGAAAAGGCGGTCAGTCACCCCACCCTGCTCATCGGCACGGAATGTCACAAGCACATAATCATCCGGCTGGACTGTGATCGATTTCTGGAAGTAGGCAAAGTCCGGAATGATGATCTTGCCCTGGGCATCTCTCAGATCGAGATCCGGTTCGAGCGGCAATGTTCCGCGTGGGATGGCCAGAGCATCGGATGCATCACTCAGATTGACCAGATAAGCCGAACTATTGACATCCGGCACATTCAGGGTGATCTGGCTTTCGGCACCGCCAGAAGCTGTCACATGGCTGTCATAGACAAAGGTCCGGCCTGCATCCACAGTGATCCCCAGCTGATTGAAGAACCTCCAGCCTAAGGGGCTGTCCACAATCTGGTTGATGTTTGAGTTCTGGGCCACGGTTCCCAGCGGGTTGACCAGTGTCGGGAACATGCCAAACACAGCCCTTTCACCCCCGGAAATCGCTCCGATCTGTGTTGTCGGGTCGATGCGCACATTGAACTCCACCGGAATTCTGAAGGTGGAAACCGGTATCTGCCCTCCCTCGGAATCACTGACAGGAGTGAACCAGAGGAAATACAGGACTGGCGCATGCCACCCTCCAATCGGACCGCCGCTAGGTGCATGCCCCTCAACCTCTTCAGTGAACCGAAGGATGTAAGTGCTGTTCTGGCTGCTGCCCTTGGAGAGCTGATCTTCCTCATTCAGGAAGATGTAGCCTTCGCCCTCACGTTTCGAACGCGCCCGTGTCCGGGTGAAGTGGCGCTCATCCAGAATCGGATCCGCACGGTCGATCACCCCTTCGGTATAATCATCATCGATGATCGACATCCGCCAGCCTCGCCCATCATCGGTCTCGAAGAAATGGGCCACCTGGTCCATTTCAACCGGACCGACAGTGAACAGGGTTTCCGCGGCCTCAAGATCGAGTGGATTGTCCGAAGGCGCCATGACCTGCAGCACCGGATCCAGGGTCATAATCGTCAGGCTGGTCGAGATGATGTAGGTATTGGCTTCGACATTGCTTCGGGTGATCGTCATCGAGGAGTCATTGATATTGCAGGCCAGCACCCGGTAATGATCGAAGAAGGCACGCCAGACGGCGGCGAAATCATTCCGGTCATGACCCTGCTTATCCAGGAAATCATCCGTCAGCAGGTTCAGCATCCCGCTGAGATCCTCGCGTGAAATCGCATGGCACAGGCCTTCGAGTGAGAACCAGACATTATCCTGGGTCTGGCGGGGAATCTGGCCGGACTGGGCAAATTCGAGATCAATGAAAGCCCCTGTCCGCTCGCCGGTAACCACCGTGTTGCCCGCAGGCGCCGGTGGCGGCAATGGAAACACGATCGGATCACCCGGGTTGAGCGTGCCGGGCGGGGGAACAACTCCCGGCGGAACGGGATTTGGTCCGAGGAGGATATCCCCGATCGGAAACACCTGGCCTTCCCGGTCCATCACCAGCAGCCCACCGCCTCCCGGAATCACCTCGATGGCACGATACACATCCGATCCGGGATAGGTGATCACCTGGGTGGAGGTATCGACAACCGGTGCCTGCCCGAGCGGGAAGATGTGGCCATAGGCATTCAGGATATAACCTCCCAGCGGGGCAATCGCCAGATCGCGCGCCAGGTCAGTCCCGAATGAAGGAGTATTGGTGTAACGCGGGGCATCCCCCACAGCAAACACCGCGCCATCCCCCCTCAGAACCATCAACCCACCGCTGGTCGGAGTCAGTTCCATGTCACGGTAAATATCATTCATCGCGAGCGGAACGATGCCGGTCAGCGGGAATGTCGAGGGCTTCCCGACATTGTAGAGGCCGCCGAAGCAGTCCAGAAGGAAATAACGGTTGCCGAGCCAGTCCGGCTCGATATCACGGCCATAATCTCCACCGAGTGCGATCGAGCCGCCCTCCGGGAAGGTGACCGATTCCGAGGTCCTGACAAATTGCGACCAGACGCCCGGGTCGCCCCGAAGAACGACATCACCATATCCATTCAAAAACAATGCGCCGCGTTCGGATGGAGTCAACTCGATATCACGAATGATGTTTCGTGTCTGGCGGTATTCCGGGATATTGATGTTCGCTCCACCGGTTCCAAAAATCTGCCCCATGTTATCGGCGATCAGGAATTCCGTGACACCTCTGGCCTGCAGGCGGCTGGTGGCATCCAGAATGATCGGTGCAGGTGCGAATATCGCCCGCGAAGGATTCACATCATCAGTAACTACACCATAAATATAAGCTTCCCCGATCGGCCTGCGCGCCAGCTCCTCAGGGAACTGGAAAGTAAATGTATAAGGGCGACGTCCATCATTATCGATGATGTTGATGGTCGATTCTCCGGCAACCAGCGGGATTGGCTGGCCATCCAGTCCGAACCGGTCGGTATCCCAGTAAAAATCTACCGCAGCATCGTTATCCGGATCATTGAACGTGAATTGAACCTCGAACTCATACTCGATCCGCCCATCGCGGTTGACCGCCCTGGCACGGTTATTCCCACCTACCGGCTTGATGTAACTCAATGAGGGTGGAACATTATCCGAACCGACACGAATTCTTCCTGAAGATAAATCCCCCACCGGTGTGCTGGCCGGGCGAATATCCTGATTGGCCACATTCGCGCCTCGATAGTAGCTGTAACGCAAGCCATTGGCCGGCAGCCTCATCCGGAATGAATCTCCGACATTGGCTCCAGCACCCATTCGAGCAGTGAAGAAGATATCATTTCCACGAAGCGGTATGATGGTATCGTTGTTGGGAACCTCAGTCAGATAGAAATAATTGGCCGCAACATAACCATTTTCAAAGAGCGCAGCCAGATTATCGCCAAAATCTATCACCCATCCGTTCTGAAGAAAAATCGGCGGGTCTGTCAACGCACCCACATCCATGGTGGGAACACCCGGAGCCACAGTCAGGACTGTGTGATCGACGCGGAAGAAAACTGCATCGATAAAGATCGAAAGTGGATCTGCTACGAGATCAAATGCAGTGCCTCTTTCATCCAATACATGGGTGGTGAGATCAGGAAAGGCGATTCTCAAGCTTCCATCCGCCATAGAAGTCACGACTGGCGCGACATTGAACTCAGTGAATGGCATGCTGCTTGAGTAACGAACATGGGAATTGTGTTGAAGGTAAGGTATTGTATCGTCATTAGTATCATATTGCCCATTTAACCCGGGGGCATCCTCATCACCCATATCGTTTTCATCGGTAAGTCCATCGAGATCATCGTCCTGGCCGTTCAGCAGCTCTTCATCCGCAAGCTCGGCAGTAATAGCCGAGGTCGCTGAAAAAATCTTTCGAGCCCCATCAAGATCATCATCTAAAGTGTTTCCGGAAGTCGTATCGTCGTCGAGGATGATATCGACCCCTCGGCGTGGAATCGGAACCAGGTCAGGATCGGGTATGCTCTGAGAGAGAACAGGCAGAATAAAGTTGGTTGGAAGCCGGGCAGGGGTGTCCACCGGGTCCAGTGAAAGTGTCAGCGCATTCAGCACGACACCTGTATTGAGGATTGCATTGCCAGTGGGAAAATCAGCTGTTCCAACAACATTATGGGTCACCATTGCACTGGCGTTGTAATCATGCAGGTTCAAGCCCAGCACCGCGAGCGGTGGTGACCCCTGATCCACAGTGCCAATGACATTGCCGCGGCTGGTCGAATCTGCCGGGTTCACCAGGTCTTTGACCTGAATCATGGGCTGCGGTCTGACTTCGATAATATTGACCGCCGGGTTGGTCCCATTGTCGATCGCCCTCAGTGAACGGCCGTTTACCAGAGTCGACATGCCTGGATCCTGGAATCGGATAACTTCGGACAGATTGTTTGAAACACGGACTCCATCAATATCAATAAATGGGAAAAAGACATCCAGGGCATCCACGGAATTGCTGGTGCGCAGCGTGATAAACATGTCCGCCCCGAGGGTGCCTGATGCAAAGTCTTCACTGGGGGGGACCAGCCTCTCAGGATGGGGTTGGACCGGCAGAATTACTTTGAACGCAAACAGGTTCAGATTGTCCCGGTTGGCCAGAAAGGTTTCTACTGAAAGATGCGCCTGGAATGGCTTCGGTAAAAGCGCCAGCAGATTGTCATCGGAAATCTGGTCCAGAGGAACAACCTCATATCTCTGATTGCCCGCCAGAGGCAACAGGAAATCTCCATTCAAGCCAAAGTTCGGAACACCATCTCCAATGGCTCCAAGGTTGTCGTTATCGGAATAGAGGTTAAATCCGCCTGAGGAGTAAACCCCATTTGTCAACGACCTGAAATCGGTCAGGTCCAGGCGCCGGATCAGTGGATCGATGACCTGGAAATAATCAAAGAACGACCAACGGCCATAATTGCGAAGGTTGTGATAACTATACCCGACGACATGCATTTCCACCTGGGAAACCCAGTATTGCTCTGAGGGATCACCGATCAGGTTCAAACCGATCACAGGAAAATCATTGGAAAATGCGTCGATGGTCCCTCCACTGACGGGTGTAAAAGGAAGGAATTCAACAATATCGCCAGTGTATTTATTCCGGTAAGCAGGCGCCGGATAGGCAGCGCTGAAAAGCGTGGCTTCCTGCAGAACTCCGCTGTTGTTATTCCGGACTTTCATACCATTCCTCGGAATGACCACCTGGAAATCATCGCCATGATGGAGAAGAAGTGAGGGTTGGATAACAATATGGAAATCCGGTGTTGCATCCTCCACTCCCATCCGTTCGGCTGGAATGATCAGTGGTTCCTGAGGAACAAATGTCACTTCGAAACCAAACCCGAAGGCGTGATGGTCGGAGTCTGTTTCATCGTGATCGGCATATCCTGGCGTGGGTCGGGAGAGACCGGATCATAATCCAGCAAACCCCGTGAAGGCCCATTGTCGTTGAACAGCCCGAAACCACCTTCAAACGCCCCGAAGCGTGCATTTGGCTCACGCGAAGGAGGCAGGAAATCGCGCCCGTCCGGATTCAACCCCGCATCGCCATCCACATCGAGGAACTGGACTTTGAGTTCGGTGATCTCGATATGGCCATAGGTTGGATTGGTGAATCCCACCGCCTCGAGAGAGGCATCCGCAATCGGGACTGACAAGACCGCCTGGGGTCCGCCCAGTGGTGTGACAGGCACACGCCCCGAGAGTTTTGTGATCACCAGAAGGTAATAATGATCGGTATTTCCCCCGCTCGTGGCGCTGGATACCTCTACGTAGTAATTGTTCTTTTCCGGGGCGGTAAAAGTGAGACGAGCATCTTTCCCCAGGCCCGGTGTATTGTCGGCAGTGGCAAACGGAACAGCCTGGATCCCCGGTCCGAACAGCCTGATGACCGGATCAAGTGCAGAACCATTGCGTTCTGCAAAGACCTCGACTTTATAAACATCATCCCGGTTTGCCTGAAAAAGGTAGACATCCTTGTCATTGGTGACATCGATGATATCCGAAACATAAAGCTGCCCATCATGATTTTCATCGCGCAGGCGGGTGGCGATATCGAGGGTATCGTCCGGCTCGATTTTCAGAACAACCGGGTTCCCCTGGGGATCCACAATCCCTCCGGAAGCATAGGTGATCTCACGGTTGGGAATGTTTCGGACCAGTTCCACATCGATCTGATGGGTTGCAAGCCCGGCTGCCACAGAAACCACAGAGGCTTTGGAGATCGAGTTGAAATAGGCATTGTTGAAAAACTCAGGTTTGACATCAGTGATTGAGTCATCCAGCGCACTGTACAGATTCCGCAGATCCGCAGGCGAGGAAGGCTCGACATATATTAGATACAACCCCGGCTCCAGCCCCTCGATGCGATATCTTCCATCCGGGCCGCTGAGCGCCGAAGCCACAGGGGCAAGGCTGCCAGGCCTGACCGCCAGAACATGGGCGCCGCACAATTCATCGGTTGTGCCTCGAATCAGGTCCCTGACCGAAATCTGCCCTGTAATGCCTCCTGATTCCGCTTTGAATTCCTGGGTCGGGTACAGAGCGGAAATCCCGATCCGCTCATCACTCGTCAAAAAGTTATCCGGGGTGGAAACATTCTGGAGCGGAGAACCATCCAGCGCATACGGATACATCAGGGCGGTGGAAGTGAAGGGGCCAAAACGATTGTCCCGAATCAGGATCCCATTCTGGACAGTAAACAGAGGGGCTTTGAAAGGGGCGCGCAGGAAGGAGTTGTTGAGGCCATTGAAATGGCCGATCTCACGAGTGGCGATTTCTTCCAGGTTCAGCTGAATCGGCGCACCCAGCGCTTTCGGAATGCTGTTACGGCCGTTGACCTTCCAGATGACCTGATCCGAATCGAAAAAAAGGATATCCGCTTCAGCCAGTTCCCCTGCTTTCCGGCCAGCGGTTCCCAGCTGCACGGTGACAAAGCTGACAGCAGCCAATCCAGCTCGTGACAGAAGACCTTGAGAGGTGTCAAATCCAACGACATTGATACCATCGACTTTGCCGGGCTGATGAGTCTGGGTTTCGCCAAGGCTCTGGTAGGAGATCCGCGCAGTCGGGACACTCTGCCAGGCACTGAATGCACCCCGTATGGCATCGAATTCCTTCCCGGCTTCGATATCCTGTGTTCCATTTCCTGTGGCGTTTGTCAGCAGAACATACGGGATGCCCGTGGGGTATTTCTCCAGGTTCCAGGAGGCGTTCAGGTTTTCGGTCGAAGAACCGGCTCCAGCGGTGATCTGGATTGCCGCTGAGCAGACCATGGGCAGCAGCATTGCCCCGATCAGGCCAGACAAAAGCATACTCAAACAAGGCCGGTTCGACCTGTTAGGTTTGGTAACCTGCATGAATACAAGGACCCCCCATCTCTGCATAATCAAATGAGAATGGCCAGATGCCTTGCCCTGACACCTGACCCGGATTCGTTTCCTTCTTCCAGCCCGTCACACACGACGGGAAATAATCATAAAATCCTCTATTTTTCCTTCAACTGGATGGCCAGCTGGCGCAACTGGATCGAAAAATCCGCCAGCGGAATCCGCGATTTTCCGGTGCTCTGCTCCTGAACCGGGTTGTCAGGGATATTGATCACCGAAAGATCAACCGACTGATTGAAGACATAGGATTCTTTGGTCAACGGATCGGTCTTGATCCGGAAAACCCCCTGTTCCGCGCCAGTCGGGAAGGAAACACCTTTGTTTTTATCTGTTACCAGGAACAGGATCGCCCGCTCATCCTGTTTAAACTGGGGCATGCCGGGGACAATGGTCACCAGGCCATCTCCAGCCGGTCCACCCGGGATCGCAAGAGTCACAGTCTGCGCTTTGTCATCCCCATAAACCGTATTCTCAATGGTAACCGCCACCCGCGTTTCCGGATACCCGGATTTTTCGTTCTGGGCATAGGAAACACTTTTTACTTTGCCGACAACAATCCAGTCACTGCGACGGGTCAGTTCTTCCAGCGACATAGGCAGGATGGTGGTCGAAAAAGCAGGCCCCACAAATCCCAGCAACAGAACAGCAACTATTGTTTTGATCTTCATTGTCTCTTTTCTCCCGCTGATCAGCGACGCATATCCGACAGAACCCGGAGGAGATACCTCGGGGGATTCATAGCAACATCATCGGCTGTTGGCTTCTGGCCTAAAGCTGAGCGTCGCAGAGAAATCGGCACGGACTGCCCCCACGATTGGCTGGCGAAAAACAGGTCATTCTCATCCACCACGCCATCCCGGTTGATATCTCCGGGCAGGAACGGCACGATGGGCGCTACCACCGATGAGGCTGATCCAGTTCTGGCTGAATCATGCTTGAAAGCCGGCCATGGAAAATCGGATGGCAGGAATCGTGATGGAAAAACACCCGGCGATTCAAGACGGTTGATAAATCCGCCTTCGTTGGTATAAATCACATCAGTGCGCCCATTGCCATCCAGATCGGCAATTTCCGGCGATCCCAGGATGCTGGAGGGGTAAAACTGTCCTTCCAGCTTGGGTTCCTGATGTCCCACAAACCCATTCGCTGGTGTCAGATTCCCCGAGAAGTTGGTCAGGCTGCTGAAAGACCACCCGAACAAGTCCCCATGAGCATCCCTGCCTCCTCCCAGAATGATCTCATACGAGTTTTGGCTTGGGTCGAACTGGCCGACAACCGGTGAAGAAGATCCGAAGAAATAATCCACTCCAGTTGGCGCAAAGTTGAAAACGATGGCTGGCTGGCCGGTGATCGGGTCAAGCTGCTGCAGGTTGATTCCCGTAAAGGTATTGCGTGTGGTGAACATGGCGACCAGGTCATTCTGGAAGCCGACTGGAACCGAACCGGACGGATACATCCGGCTGACCACCGGAGTCGAAAGCGAGTCATACGCAAGAACCGGGCGGTAGATGCGGGTCGAGGAAAAGGGCGGCACCGGAGCACCGCTGGATTTCAGGAAATGCAGCTCGGTGCGTGCCGGATTGACCCGGTCGCGCTCGGATATCGCCATCAGAATTTCTTCGATGCCATCCCCATCCGTATCGATCAGTGCGGGTGAGCGCAGTGTCGGCCCGGGGACAGTCAGAACCGGAGTTCCAAGGGAGCCTGAAAGCGGGTCGAAAACGAAAATCTGCCCGGCAGCGCTTCCCACACATGCCTCCAGCCGTTCCTTGCCGCCCAGCAGATTCCCCAGTGAGGGGCCTCCCAGGTAACCATTCCCACTTGGAGACTGGATCGAAGCTTTGAGAAGCGGCGGAATGCCTGTGTTCAGGTTGAAATTGAGAACCTCGATGGCGGTAATGCCGGAGGTGGTGTTGGGGTTGACCGGCCGGGTGACCACCACCACTTCCTTGATTCCATCCCCATCCAGATCGCGAATGGCTGGGGTGTGGTAAACACCCCGGTGGTTGTCTGTGCTGATCGCCGGATTGTCCGGCAGGAAGTAGATGGCATTGGTGAGGTTATAAGCACTGACCAGCCCTTCGATCTGGGCCTGGGAGGGATTGTTGAAACCCCTGACTGCATTCAGAAGAGCCTCATAACGCCCTTTGAACTGGGCATCGATCATCAGCACCGCATTGCGGTGGGCGAAAATCGGATTTTCATCCGAGTTCAGCTGATTGGTGCCGAGAATTATTTCCACTTCACCATCATTATCGACATCAGCTGGTGCCGGGGCGGTATCGATGGTGACATCGAGGTCAATCGAGTAGGAACCCCAGGTTCGTCCGAGGTAATCGAGAACTCGGAACAAGCCGGACTGCGCCACAGCCACAACATCCAGTTCCGATGCCGAAGCGACAATGTCATGGATGGCGACACCATGGACAAAACGGTCATCGACAGCATCGCCGATAAACACCGGCCAGCGCGCCTCGGTCGCCACCGATGATCCCGGCGCATAATCCACCACCCGGTTTCCATCGGTATTATTGAGGACACCATACACGAACAGCTGGCCGGCCGGGAAGTCGGAGAAATCCCAGCGGAAAGTGCCTGTGGGATATTGGGTCGGATTGATTTTCCCTGTTGAGGGCGGCGGCGGAAAACGCCCATCGACAGTCAGGTTGATGGGGCCGTAGTCAAGGCCAAAGGTCCCATTGTTGCGGATTCTTTCAGTGGTGGTCAGCACATTGCTTGCATTGTCGACATCCGTGGCCACAATGGTGCGCAGATAGGTGCCATCTGTCGAAACGATATCGAGCCTGTTATCACGATCGAAATACAGGGTGACAGAG
>LMZT01000138.1 GCA_001567115.1 Candidatus Hinthialibacteria bacterium OLB16
ATCCGCAACCGGGGGTATCCCCCACCAGGAAAACCACCAGACTTTTTCTGGCTCCCAGGATCTGGACATCATCTGCAGTGCGTTCACCCGACCCCTGGAACCAGCAGACCAGCAGATCCCCATTCGGCAATTCCACCAGGCTGCTGCTGTGGCAGTGCTGAGGCTGCAATGGGAATATGTTTTCCTTGACAGGGGGCACCGCCAATACGCCCTGGCTGAAGAAAATCAGAGATGTTAATACAGCAATGACAATTTGAAGCCTTGTTGGATTGTTCATAATAAAAACTATAAAGTTGTTCGATTTAAAGGTAAACCTGATCCACCTATGCCAGGATTTCCCGGGCCACATTTCGGCCCATCTCGACCGCGAAGTTTGTTCCACGATCCCACGGGTAAACATGGCTCATGCTGGCCCAGTACAAATTTTTCCAAGGCGTCTGGAATTGGGGAATATTGTTTGAGTGGTTCTGGAAGGGGATGGGTTGAGCATAGGGTGTGCGGAACAACCAGGCCCCTTTGATCCACTCCCGGCTGAAATCAGGATTGATTCGTGCCAGCGATGGGCTGAAGGCTTCGACCACCTCCTCCTCTGTCATCTTCATATACGGGTGGTCTTCAGGCACATAATCACCACAGTAAACCAGGTGATCGCCGCCATAATGTTCAGGAGAGATGAAACAGGTGTGTTCCACCAGGCAGAGGAATGGGAAACCGGCTTTTTTAGGGAGGTTGTACCAGTAAATCCCTGGCCCCAGAGGCCTCTTGAGCGCCAGAACCAGAACCACAGCCCCAAGTGATTTGAGTTCCTGGATTTTCTCGAGGTACTGTGCCGGCAGAGTCGGTGCTGTTTTCTGGAGCACCTGAGGCGAGCTGGTCGTAAGAACCCGGTCGAAAGTTTCTTCACCCCGGGGAGTTTTTAACTGAATCTTTCCACCTTCCACTTCCTCAAGATTCAGTACCGGCTCTGATAGATGGATCTTGCCGCCCTGATTCCGAACCCCCTCCGCAAGGGCTTCCATAAAAGCCTGAAAGCCCCCGGTGTATGTGCCGAGGCAGCGTGTCCTGGCATGGATGCGCGCCCAGAACCAGGCCATGTTCACCTGCTTGTAGTATTTCTCTCCGAATTTCCCCTCCAGCATGGGTTCCCAGAGGATTTGGTAAGCCCGCTTGCCGAGATATCGGGTGAGCCAGTCATGGGCTTTGTATCCTTCCAGTTTTTTCCAGTTGGATGTCAGACGCAGATACAGCCCCACAAAACCGAAACGAAGGCGGTCAAGGAGTGGAATTCCAGGAAATTTCAGCACGGATATCGGGCTGTCGAAGGCATAGAAACGGCCTTCATGAAAGAGCGCAGTGACCGGCTGAGGAAAAAGGAGTTTGTCCTGAATTCCCAGATCATTCGCTATCTGGTGGATCGCCTGATCCGACTGAAACCAGTGGTGATAATACTTTTCCAGGGACCAGTCCCACCCCTCCGCTTTGAACCCGCCAGCCAGGCCGCCCACCTGGCCGGAAGCTTCATAGCAACTCACATCATGGCCTGCTCGCGCAAAGTCAAATGCAGCTGCCAGGCCGGCTGGACCTGCTCCGATCACTGCAATCTTCATTCTCCGCTTCTCCCTGGAAAATAATCCTGATCTCTATTGGATCGATTGCGAAGAAGGATGCTTGAGGAGGAGAGAGGGGGCAACCCCCTTCCATCCACACCGGATGAAGGCTAGTTTTTCTTGCTCAATCTCAATGAGGGTGGACATTGTGCCGGAATCTTTTCGAGTCGCATTGGATTTGCGTGGGGTTTCACACTCCGAGGGCGGGCATCGACGCCTGATCAACCTGGTCCGGGAACTGGATGCCCTTCCATCACCCCTGGAATTTGATCTGATCTCCAATCCCTGCCACGAAATCGATTCACACTCATGGAGCATACGGACCCACACAATATCACCGCGGCTTCGGACCCGCATGATGCACCATCCCGGAGTGGGATCTCTCCGCAAAGTGCTGTGGGGAAAGACCCGGATCATGCACTTCCTGACCGGAGATATCTGGTATTCACCCACCAGTAGAACAGTCGTTACAATCCACGACCTTGCCCCGCTCCATTTTCCGGAATTCAGCTTTGCTTCAAAGGCAGAGGAACAGAAGTACCATCGCCATCTGAAACTTATTATTGAGAAGGCAGATGTGATTCACGCTGTCTCTGAGCATACCTTGAAGGATTTAAAGCAACACTTTCCGCATGGAGCTGCGAAATTCCGGCTGATCCACCCGGCGCCCGATCCATTTTTCATGCCTGAAGATTGGGGCCTCGAGGACCGTGCCCTGTTTCGGTATAACATAGGATCTCCAAGGGGGTTTCTGCTCTCTGTGGGCGGCTTCAATGGCTGGAAGAACCCCGGTTTTCTGCTTGAGGCATATCATCACTACCGCAAGGGGCAGAAGGATCCAAGAAAGCTCGTTATTGCCGGTGATCCCCATAAACCCTATCCGGGCCTGCCAACCCTTTACGAAGCTGTCTGCCGATTGAACCTTCAGCAGGATGTTATCCTGCTCGGCAGAGTGTCGGACAGTTTTCTGCGAAAGGTTTACTGCTCGGCATCGCTCTTCCTCTATCCATCGAAGCTGGATGGGTTTGGTTATTCGGTTCTGGAGGCTATGGCCTGTGGCTGCCCAGTCCTGTGCTCGAATGAAACGGCACTCCCCGAAACTGTCGGAGAGGCCGCACAGCAGCTTCCGGTTTCAGATCCCCAAATGTGGGCGGATGCCATTCCCCCTCTTCTGACCAATCGAGCTGCCAGAGTTGAACTGGTGGAAAAAGGGTTTCAACAGGCTGCCGGGTACGACTGGAAAGCCACCGCGGAGCAAGTCCTGCAGATTTACCTCGATCTTTTGAAATAAATCGAATCCGGCCGGATCAGTTGTTCGATGGGGTGCTGGAGGAAGAATCGCCATCAGCCAGGGAGACCCGATCCCCTTTCATCCTGAAAAGGCTGATGACAAACCCATCTTCGATCTCTTCCCCGATTTCGAGCACACCGCCTACAGTGATCGGAATATCATTATGGAATGTGGCCGGTTTTCCTTCCGGCATTTCCACAAACACCCATTCGTTATACCAGGGCATCTGCCCGAAACAGCACATCATCTGGTTGGAGGTTAAAATGAAAGTTTTTACCCCTTCATCAACCACATCGATCGGTACCATAAACCCGGACAATGCAACCTTTTTCTGATCCAGTTTCAGGATGTAGTCCGGAATCTGGTCAGTAATCTTCTTACGGTCTTCCTCTTTCATATTCTTCATGGAAAAAGGGTCAGGAACATCATAGTTGAATGAGCTCAGATAGGCGAATGAAACCGGCAGGTAGTCCTTCGGCGCTGCTGTTCCAGCAGCTAATGGCTGAGCGGATGCCTGCGATGCGCCTGTGACCTGTGGGACAGCCGGTTGCACGGCGGCTGGCGCATTCTCGTCTGCTGCAGCAGGGGGTTTGGGAATCCCACTCCCGATAGCTTCTTCTCCAGAGGGAGCGGAAACAACCGGTGCATTCAGGGGATCCCCCTGGCCAACTACGACAGGCGTCTCACTGGCTTCATTGCCGGCCTGCCGGCAGCTCGGCATCCATGCCAGCAGGAGCAGGATCAGACACCATCCCGCTCCTCTCTGCACACGTCCTTGAGCTGAAATCTGCTTCATTCAGCCTCTCCGGGGTATTTGAACTCCACCCCTTTGAATTCCTGTCCCTTGATGGTGACGCTCTGTATGATCGCAGAAAAATTGGTTGTCCCTTTCAGCAGGTCTGATGTGATGGAAAACTCAGAGGAATCGGTTTCCTTCTCTCCTGTCAATGCATTTGCAACCGCTTTCAGAACCAGGTTCTCCCCCTGCTTCGTGGCGGGATCTTTGATCAGCCGGATATCAATGGCGGGCTGCGCCAGACGGACTGCATTGGAAGCTTCCCCATCCAGGATGTAGGCTGTCAATGTGCCATTCTGGGAATCCAGCACCAGTTCCAGATGGGCCATGTGATCACCAAGCGCAACCATGGTTCCACCATGCGGCGCGGCGTGATGATGATCATGGTTATGGTCGTGGTCGTGAGAGTCGCTGGCGTGGTTATGATCGTGGTCATGGTCATGGTCGTCGTGGGCATCGGGAGTTCCCTGCACCACTCCTGATTTTTCGGTTTCATCATGCGCTGAAGGGGAATCCGCCTGGAAAGGAACCACCGGTGTTGGCGGGGTCTGATTGGCAGGTGGAGTGGATGGCCCCGAACCGCATCCGCCCAGGAGGAATAAACCTGCAATCCCGAGAGTGATTTGAATCAACAGGCCCTTATAAGACTGTTTTTTTGTAATCATCAGTGAAATTTCCTTTGTTTTTGGTTTAATGGAAAGCAATAATCAAACTATACCAATCCATTTCCCCAGAGCAAGTTCCCGATCCATTTTTTTTTATTTCAGGCTCTCGGATTCGGGGGGCAATCGAATCTGGCACCAATTCCGGCAGACTGGAAAATTCCTTCATTTTTGCAGGAATCGGCTGTTGCACAATTCGGGAAATTAGTTGTATACTGGAAATAAGGCTAAGATTTGTTTTCTGTGGTGTAATGAACAGTTGCAGAAGAAATCTGTGACTGATGATCGAGGAGGGGGCGAATATTATGTCGAAGCCGCAAATAAACATCCAGGACAGTTTCCTGAACCAGGCACGCCGCGACCGGGTGGCGGTTACTCTGCATCTGGCCGATGGATCTGACCTTTATGGAAAGATCATCGCTTTCGATAGTTTCACAGTGGTTATTCTCAATGAAGAGCGCGATGAGCAATACCTCGTGTACAAACATGCTGTTGCCAGCATCCAGCCCGCTGAAAACATCCGTTGGAACCAGCAGCCAGCCCGCGAAGGAACACGGCCACCGACCGACACACGACGCGATCGTTGATCCGGCTGGATCCGTTCTGTGAAAATCCTCGCCGCCGATATCGGCAACTCCCATATCACTCTTGGGGCTTATGATCAGGAAACCCTGGTGCATGAGTGGCGTATTGCCAGCCGACCCTTTCGAACCGCCGATGAGTATCTTGCGGTCCTGTCAGTGCTGTTTGACCACAATGGCTTTCGTCCCGAACGGATGATCACCGGAAGTGTGGTGCCTCCTCTCGAGGGTGAATGGGAAAAGGTTGCCGAGACGCTGAAGATACCACTGAGGATCATCCGGCCGCTCAAGCCGGACCTTCTCCCGCTCCATGTGGATACACCTGAAGAAGTTGGAGTGGATCGGATCGTCAACAGCTGGGCAGCCCTCCAGAAATTCGATCCGCCACTGCTGATCATCGATTTCGGCACAGCGACAACATTTGACCTGGTCGGCTGCGAGGGTGATTACTGTGGAGGGATCATCCTCCCCGGACTGGAGCTGGGTTCGGAAGCCTTGTTCCGGCGCACCGCGCTGCTTCCCCAGGTTTCAATCAGAAAGCCTCCATCGGTGATTGGACGGAATACGATTGACTGCATTCGATCAGGCCTGTATTTCGGATGGCTGGATATGACTCATGGGTTGATCGAAAGAATCAAGTCTGAGCTGAAAAAAGATGTGTGTGTCATTGTCACCGGCGGCTTCTCCGCCGCATTTGGACAGGATGCCGCCTTTGCCCACCATATCATGCCGACACTCACGCTGGATGGACTCCATGGCATCGATATGAAGTGGGATCAGTATATGGGCTGATCCTTCTCTTCTCTTTATTTCCCCTCTGCTGAGTCAGTCAGTTATGGCTTGAGTGAATAAAATCCCCCCGGATTGCGTCAGCATAGAAGTGGATGATCATAACTTCTGGAGGATAGTGGTTTGCTGACTCGATCTGCACTAATCATCATTTTTCTGGTTTATCAATCATGGAGCTGGGGGCAGGCCGGCATCATCAAGGTTCATTCGAAGCCCGAGGATGCTACGAAGTCTGTGGTGACCGGCATCCGAATCGAAAAACATGGCTGCGGCCTGTGGGATGTCTACGTTCAGGGGTATGTCACCAACAAGAATGGTTATGCCCGGGTCCCCGGCGCATTGATCAGAGGCACTCTTCTCAATTCCCGTGACATCGACTTCGTATATTACTTCGACCATTACAGCTACATCTATCCAGGCTTCAGCTACTACATTCATTACCCCAACTACACCAACGAAAGCCGTGCGATCAGCGATGCCTTCGGTTTTTACCAGCTGCGCTTCGATGTGTGCATCGATGACTGGGGAGACTGGTCTGCCAACTTTACGCTCTGTTCGGAAAAGCAGGGTTTTAAGAACAGCTGCATTTATGCGTCATTCAATGAAAACGATGATTTTGATGAGAGATCGTTCATCCTGGAGGCGGAAGCTGTGGCGACTCCAACTCCGACACCCCTGCCGACAACAACAGTGACTCCCACTGCCACTGTGACAGCAACACCCACCCTTGCACCCACAGCAACACCGACCCGCACACCAACCCACTCGGGCATCCCCCCAGCGAGCCATCCGCAGCTGGATGTGGACCAGGATGGGGAGATTGGCCCGGGTGACCTTCTGCTGCTTTTGAATGACTGGAAGAAGCCTTCGAAATAACTGTCTGCGTTTCAGAACAGCAGCTGATTGGAGGGCCGGTCGATTTCAACCGATTCGACCCCCGGGATCTTTCCAATGGAATGAACCAGAACGCAGGATGGAACAACAACAGCAGTCCCGATGGTTTGAATCAAACGAGATACATTCGATCTTTTGAGAAACCCAGCAGAGCTGGCAACCCCAGCCGGTATTCCACCTTCTCTGGCAGCGAAGATTTCCAGGAGCACCGGCAGTGATTCAAGCAACTGGTGGTTCATTTCGCGGACATGGATCAGAATCCGTGCCCAGGCCTGTGATTGTTCCTGGATACTCCGGGGAGTTTCCCAGGCTTCCAGGTGAAATCTTTCAATGAAGTGCCCGGTGGGTTGGGGAAGTGGAGAAGTTGCAACCAGCAATGCCAGTGGCTCTCTTAAATGGATGCGATGGCCATCCGATCTTGGAGCTTCGTTCAACCTGGGAAGCAGGACCTCCGCCAGAAGCCCTTTCGAGTCGACCAGACGGTAAGCCTGATTGTGGGTAAACAACAGCCCGGTTGCCTGCCATCTTTCAATATCGGTTGCTGCATCCAGACCGCTGGGAAACAGGTCAACCTCGGTCATCCATCCCATCAGGAGGCCCCTGCGGCTGGCCAGTTTCGCTTCTCTCTCCCCTTGAGGCATCGCAAACCAGGCATCAAAATCGCGGAATGGGTTCTCGGGGATGGGCAAGCGCTCGAGGGTCTTCACCGATGACCGGATTGGGAGGGCCTCTCCAGGTTCTGTTGATTCGATTGAGCTGGCATCCAGCAGATTGAGGAAGCTTTCCTGGACGGCCGGGAAAAGGAATAAGACTTCATCCGGTGAGCCTGTGCTTCTTCGAGAAGTCGCCCCCGGTCCGTGTCCAGGTTTTCAAAGAATCCCAGCTGAATCAGATCTTGGAGCAGTGCCCATGAAATCCGGTTCTCCTTCCAGCCTTCCAGCCAGGCCTGAAAGCTGCCGGGCAGATGAATCTCAACCGGGTCGAACAGGTTCCTGATTGACGGAATGCGGCTCTCCTCGGGAAATGGGTGCTCCAGATCATCCGCCAGGTGCTCTCCGATGCCATAGACTGCATAAGACCCCAGAGTGAGGCTGTCTGGAGAGAGGGAGTGATCGTAACGGCCCCCGGCCTGGAGTTTAGGAGGGTGGAGGTCAAATCCCCTGGCACGAAGAAAGGCATACAGATCTCTTCGCTCGATGCGCATGTCCGGGTAAAGAAAAGAACTCAGACAGATAAACGCGCAGGGATCTTCCGCAAAGGCATCCGCCAGCCCCAGGATGCATTCTGCTTTGAAGAGCATCTCCATCCGGCTGGGGAGCGGGAATGGGCTGCCCAGAAACTGGATGAAGCTCTTTCGAAAACCAGGTAGATAATAAAAAAGGTGCTCACTTTCGATGGGTGAAGCTCCGCTATCGTTCGGCTCGGTCTCCAGCCACTTGCGCCAGGAACTCCCGCTCAGCTGAAAAGCACTCCCGGCGAATGCATCCAGTTGCTCCTGGTAAAGCAGAAAACCACCAGTGGAGGAGGTGACCCTTTCGAGAGCGGCCCCCAGATCCCCGCCCACTTTTGGGGGAAGCTGAACTTCTTCAAGAAATGCCTGCCAATCCTGCCACCAGGGAGGGTTGTTTTCTTCGGCCCGCAAAGGATGCTTTCGAGCCACGAGGCATTCCCTTTTCCAATCCCTTGGCCCCCAGAATGACCAGTGCCACTGCAGCCCCATCAAATCCGCCAGCTCACCCAGGCTCCTGGGAGTGGTCTCATGAATCCACTTCCAAAGCAGCGGGCGGTAGCCAGCGGATCCCGGGATGGTCGCCAGCCGAAGCCAGGAAGAGCACAAACCGGCCATATCCAGCCTTCCACTGTCATCCCCATATTCTTTTCCGAGAAACTTTTCACCACGATGATCTTCGATCCAGCGGGAGATCGATTCAAATTTCGAATCTGGCCGGGCAGGATGTTCGGCCTCCCGGTAACAGGAAGAGGCGATCAAGGTTTGTTTATCTGACGCGATAAACCGCAACCCAAGTCCACCCACCAGAGCGCAATCGGCTTCATCGAAATCCAGGCTGGACAGGCCAGATCTCCCTTGTGCCAGATATGGTTTCAAGTTGGTCTGCGACAGCAGCAGGACCCTGGAGGGGGCATTATTCAGGGCACTCTCTGAGGATCGAATATTGGATGGCAATGGAGGAAGATCAGATGGCACATCTCCCGAGAATTCATATTCTTCCCAGGATCGTAGAATCGTCCTGCCAGCTCTGGAAAGTTGCTGGCTGGTGAGTCTGTCTGATTCACACCAGCCACAGTGGTCTTCACCCAGAAGTGCTTTTACACGGGAAAGGATCTGGCTTTCCCAGCCCTGAGGACATTCGATATCCACAACCCCGCCATGAAAACCCCATGCTTCGCTCTCCAGGAACGGCTGGAATGGCATTTTTTCACGGAGTGGATCGATCCGGGTCAAACCAAGCAGGTGAGCGAAGAGAGAGGAGCCGATCCATTCCGCTGTGGGTCTCAAAGTCCCAGGTGGAAGCCCGACTTTCCGGCGAATATCCCACAGGATCATCCAGAGTGTGGGAATCTTGGTCTGTTTGAGGAACTGAAATTCCTCCATCAGACGCTCCTTGCCTCCATCCACATGGATATGCCCTGTCTGAATGGCTGTCTCCTGCACGACTGTCCATAAAAGAGAGGCGATATCGGTCCCCCGTGGAAATGGGTAGAGGGGAAATCCAAAACCCTTCCTGCCGATCGGTTCGAATCCATTGGAGGCCAGCCGGTCCACGGCGCGAAATGCGGATGTCATTCCTTGAAGCAGGCGCAAAATTTTATCAGCACGAGGAGCTCTTCCACGAAGGAGTGCGCAGTATGACCGAGGTGCATTTCGCACAGCTGCGGCGGCAGCCCCCCAGAACCGGTCATTTTCATTGCGGTAATAAAACCAGCTGCAGGCAATCGGGTTCATCGGGGCGGATAAGGATGCCAGTTGGGCTAACTGTTTCCCGATCAGCCCCTCACTGCCTTGATGGAACAGGCCTCCATAGGCCATGCAATCGGGTGGCCAGGAACGAATGACCGGGGACAAAATCCGGATGGACTCCCTGGGGATATCGAATAGATTCGATCCATGCCAGCCTGATCCAGGGGGGCCTGCAACAAGAAACAGCCCCTGCCGCAGAGAGAGCAGCTCCTCGGCCGAAATCGACTGATCAGGACTCGAATCGACACAGGCCTTGAGAGAAAGAAGGTTCTGATATCCCTCACGATGAAGGGCCAATAATACAACTTTCTCGATGGCAGGTTTTTCATGGGGTGTTGAAACCTGCAAATCATGGAGATCGAAAATATCTTCCGGGGATGGAGGGGCAACTTTCTTCTCGAGGCGGACAGAGACTGTCATCCCCACGAGTGGGGTGATCTGCCGCATTCGGCATTCGGAGAGAAACCTGGGGACACCGATCAGGGTTCCTTCATCAACCAGTGCCGCCACTCGATATCCCAGGTCGGCAGCTGATTGAACTGCCAATGCGATGGGCAGCACACCGCAGGCATGGTCATATTCACTGTGAATAAAGATCAAAGGATCCTGCGCTGGCATATCGGGGAATCATTTCCGGAATCGGCTGGAAATGGCAAGACTGTCTCAATTCCGGTGCCCCATTTGTGCAGTGAATTGCGAATCTGGAAATTATGAAGGACAATCAATATATTCACATTCCCATGAGCCTGGCACTCGAAGAACTCAACCCTCCCCAGAAAGAAGCAGTCTGTTATCAGCAAGGCCCGCTGCTGGTCCTCGCCGGAGCTGGATCAGGGAAAACGCGTGTGGTCACTTTCCGGATCGCTCGATTGATTTTGGATGAATCAATACCAGCCGGGCGCATCCTGGCGGTGACATTCACCAACAAGGCGGCGCGTGAAATGGTCACACGCATCGAATCGCTGGCAGGGGGGCGTGCCCGTGGATTGTGGATCGGCACATTTCATTCCATGTGTGCGCGAATGTTGCGAAGACATTCTGACAGGCTCGGGTTTCCACGCGAATTTTCTATTTATGACACAGATGAACAGAGAGATCTCATTAAAAAGATTTTGTACGAAATCAACTTCGACACGGATAAATGGCAGCCAGCACGGGTGCAGCAGAAAATTTCCTACTGCAAGAACCACATGATTACCCCGGACACCCTCCTGAATCAGCCACGCCGGGAGGAGGATCCTTCTCTGGCGCGCATCTATTCCCTTTACCTGGACCACCTGAAAACTCTGGGAGCGATGGACTTCGATGATCTGCTTATCCTGTGCAACCGCCTGATGGATGAAAATCCGGATATCCGCCAGATGTACCAGACTCAATTCGAGCATGTGATTGTCGATGAATACCAGGACACCAACGAGCCCCAGCACCTCTTGACTCAGGCACTGGCTGAACCCCAGCGGAACCTGTGTGTGGTCGGTGATGACGACCAGTCGATTTATCGCTGGCGGGGCGCACAGTTTCAAAACATTCTCCATCTTCCAAAACTGTATCCCGATCTGAAAGTCATCCGCCTTGAGCAGAACTATCGTTCGACCAGCCGGATTATCAAGGCGGCCCAGTCAGTGATTGAATGCAATCGAAAGCGCCATGGCAAGGATCTTTTTACAAAGCGCGAAGAAGGCCAGCCGGTCATGCTGGTTTCGACCGAAGATGAAGAACAGGAAGCTGGATATGTGGCATCGATGATTCGGGAAGCCTTGCAGTCTGGCGTTCCCCCAACCGAAATTGGAATTCTTTACAGAACAAATGCCCAGTCCAGGGTGCTTGAGGAAGGACTGATCCGTGCGGGAATTCCCTACCGGATCATCGGAGGCCTGGCTTTTTACCAGCGCAAGGAAATCAAAACCCTCCTTTCCTACCTGAGGCTGCTCATCCAGCCGCATGATGACATTGCTTTCCTGAGGATTGTCAATGCGCCACGCCGGGGGATCGGCCAGACCACTCTGCGCCAGCTCCAGGCCCGTGCCGGAGCGCTTCACCTCAGCCTGTTCGAAACCGCCAAGCGCGCTTCCAATTATGAGGATATCGGCTCCAGCGGGGCGCAGAAGCTGCAGTCTCTCTGCTGGCAGATCAACCGCTGGTCTGTTTCACTGGATGAACGGGCACTTTCAGCAACCCTTCAATCCATTATTGATGAAACCGATTTTGAAACCTTCCTTAGAAAAGAGGATGAGTCCAAAGCCCAGACCCGCATCGAGAATATCATGGAACTCAAATCCGCACTCGACGATGCGGAAGTGACCATGGCGATCGAGTCGATCCGCCCCTGGGAAGCCGCGCAGGATCTGTCCCAGCTGAACCGCACCAGCAAGCTTGAACTTTTCCTCGAAAGGGTCGCACTGGAAAACGACAAAGTGGAAGACCAGAACCAGGAAGCGGTGCTGATGATGACCCTCCATGCAGCCAAAGGCCTGGAATTCTCTCAGGTCTTTATGACCGGCATGGAAGAAGGCCTGTTCCCCCATGCCCAGAGTTTCGATTCGGAGGAGGCGCTCGAGGAGGAACGGCGTCTTTGTTATGTCGGAATGACCAGGGCCAAGGACCGCCTGGTTCTCAGCTATTCGATACAAAGAACTCTGTTCGGAAATTTCTCACGAACCATTCCCTCCCGTTTCCTTAAAGAAATCCCTGAAGACCTCCTTGAATCGAGGAGCACGCTTTCGGCAGAAACAGCCCTGCAGAGCTCCGAATTCGAATTCAGTTTCGAGAAAAAACAAAGGAAAGGATTCAGGTCCGCTGGAGCCTGGCCACGCTCTTCAAGTTCAGTGTCTCCGGCCAGAAACAGGGAAACCGCAAGCCCAAAAATCGAGACACCCGACCGGACTCCCCGGACACAACCCCCATCCAGGAAGGATGAAACTCCATCTTTTTTGAAACCGGGAGCCTGGGTCCGCCATCAGACCTTCGGGATAGGAAAAGTGCTGGCAGTCGATGGCTCTTCTTCGCAGCTGCGAGTCACTGTCCAGTTTCAGATTGTAGGCCAGAAAACAGTTCTGCAGAAATTCGCCAAGCTGACCCCGGTCGAATGAAAACCGGGATCATGTTTCCAGAACTGGGCCTTCAGCGATGGTCGCACCCGGAGATGGGACATGCTCGATCACACGCATCTTTTTCCAGTGGCCTGCCTGGAACCTGGCCCAGAAAGAAAAGGCCAGAACTACCACATAAACAGTCAGAATCACCCATGCAGTATAGATTCCAGCATCGAGCAGCACACATGCGACGAAGGATGGAATCACCAGGACAGCTGAAGCAATAACCAGAATAACCATCAGCACAAACCGGGTATCACCGGCGCCACGCAGAGCCGATGAAAAGACAATATTCCCGGCATCCACCACCGAATATGCCGCCACGAAATAGAGCAGCTGGCGGCTGAGATTGGATAACTTTTCAAAATCGATTTCACTCTCCCTGGGACGGAAAACCGCGACGAATATCTCCGGCCAGGCCGCAATCGCTATCGAAAACAGGACCATGTAGACCATGGTCATACGGAAAGCATTCATGGTGGTGAGAGCAGCCAGATTCGGATGGTTGGCGCCCAGATATCTCCCGACCAGAACCGAGGTTCCCATCGACATCCCGACCATCGGCATAAAGAGCAGATGATTGATGGCGAAGGCGATATTGCTGGCGGCCAACTCCAGCGCACCGATACGGCCGATCAGCAGGATGAACACTGTAAAGGCGGTGATATCTGTCATCCACTGCAGGCCGCTGGGCAGGCCATAACGGAGCAATCTGCCAAAAAGTTCCCGGTCGATACGCCAGTGGGCCAGAGTCCCGAACTGCTCACGATTCCTTCGGAGGAAAAGCAGGCAGAAATAGAAGAGGGTGATGCACCAGGGAGCGATGACTGTCGCCAGTCCTGCCCCGAAAATCCCCATCTCGGGGAATCCCCATTTCCCGAATATAAAAAAATAATCCAGAACACCATTCATCAGGGAGCCAGCCATGTTGACCCACATGATGATCCAGGTTTTCCCCCGTCCGGCATAGAACGCCGACAGCGCTGAGGAAAAGATCATTCCCCCGCTGCCCACGATGAGGACATTGAAATAAGTGATCTCTTCTTTCCGCACAGCCGGGTCATGCCCCGCGAGGTTGAATAACGGCTCTGCGGCCAGAAATCCGAAAACAAGTATTGCTGAGGCTAGCAGAGAGAGGTAAATCCCCTGCCAGATGACTGCACCGATCCTCTGGGGGCGCTGTGCTCCATCATACTGTGACACAAAGGTGCTCACATAACTGGTTGTTCCGATAAACAGGCTCATGATGCTCCAGGCAGCCGCACCTGCCGGCATCGAGGCCGCCAGAGATTCGGGGGAATACCAGGACAGGAATATCCGGTCCACCACATGCATCAGGCTGAAAGAGGACGTGCTCATAATGAGCGGAAAGGAAATCTTCAGAATTTCCCGGTAGCCACCCGGCTTCAGGTAATTATCCTGGACGACACCTTCATTCATGGCTTGAACCGGTTTTTCTGTTCCAGCAGCCAGCGGCTCAGCAGATCCTGGCAATTCAGAATCTTCTCGGCCAGATCCATGCGCACCGAGAAATAATGATTTGTCGCTTCAAAGCCGATGCGAGAATCGCGGCTCTGGATGACATAAAGGCGCTTGGCCAGCAGAATTTCATCCCTGAGGATTTCATCCATGCGTTTTAATGGAACCGCCGCCTCGGACAGATTGGCGGCTTTTTCGATGGTGTTCCGATCGCAGATGAATTGGGCCTGGTTGGCAACACTGCGGTAATAGATCATGCAGGCTTCAGCAACATCGATCTCACGGCGCAGCCTGAGCCGTTCCTGTGCAGACAGATCGATAAAGGCAGTGGAGGCTTTGGCATCTTTGATCGCCGCATCGAACCCATCGGCGATTTTGCGGAACTGGCCAATGAAAACCTCTTCAGGAAATAATCCCCGCCAGCCACTCAAGTCATCGTAAGGAATTCCAACCATCGTGGCCCGAAATCCGGTCGGTTTCTCCCAGACAAGGTTTGCAGGGCCAACCTGCAAGGGCGCGTTATAGACAACCTGGCCATCGAATGGAAATTCCTGAAAGTATCGGCTCATCTGTTTCCAGAGCTGTGTCACAACTGGAACCAGATTTTTTCCATAGCGCTGTTCAGCGACACGATTCAGGACCTGGTCGACAGCTTCCTTTGAGGTCGCCGCTCCAGTCATCGATCCCACCAGCGCAGCTGCCTCGAGGTTGGGGGATGGATACCCGCCATGAGTCCACCCCAGCATCAGGCCATTGACTCCTGCACGAGTCAGATTCCAGATATGTTCGGTGACATTTGCCAGAACCGGGAGGTACGGAACCGCACCCAGCTCCCAGGTCACTCCAATCTGCACTTTGGCCATTGTTCCAAGTCCATTCTTTCTGGCGACAGACCAGTTGTGCGTGGCACGCGGTCCCGGGCCGATCACCGAAAGTGAATACTCTCCAATCGCGGATGAAACTCCCCCACGTTGAATTGGAATCGACCATTCACTGACACTCATCCAGGAAGATCCCTTCGGCAGTCCCTGAGCCAGTTTTTCAACCCAGGCATCCTGCCAGCCCCAGTCCCAGGCAAACAACCGGGCCGAACAGCCGCCATCCTGGATTCCATCGGCGAGCGACTGATGCAGCTCAGCGATGACCTCGGCCGGATCCCGCTTCGAGCAGAGGGGGCACTCCGCCCCACGGTAATGGCTATGGCAGTTGGTCATATTTTCAGAGGCGGAAATCGTAAAGAAACCTGAAAGATCGGGCACAGCACGACAGATCGTGGCCACTGCATCGTGAAGGAACTGGCGCACCTCGGGAACACTGGTGCACAGTGCCGCAAAATCGCCTTCGACAACCCCTTTCAGCCCGGGGTGTTTCTCAAAAAAGGAAAGTGGCATGGCACGCGGCTCATTGAGGTAGAGGTAGACACCAATCCCATGCCGTTTGGCTCGTTCAACCAGCTTCTTGAGGCTCTCAAGGCGTTTTTCATAACCCTCACTGAGAGAAGGCTCCCAGGGAAATGGGGCCATTTTGTAAAGGACCGCCTGGAGCCAGACCCCATCCACTCCACTGGCGGCCAGCCTGGCAAGGTAACCATCCGGATACGGATCCGCTTCAGGATCGAGCAATGGATCCCCATAAAGGGCAAAATATGAGGAGCAGTAACGCGGATGAAAACAGGATTTACCGAGTTCGAGGCCGTTAATCTGCACGAGTTCTTCAGGAGCGGGGGGGGCTGATAATTGGCTCACAAACTCGAATGGGGCCTCTTCCCTTCCCCCGGGTAGCCCTTCAGGAAATTCTGCACGCACCTGCATGGCGATTGCCTGTTCCCACTTCCGAGTTCCTGCATCAGGAGGTGAATAGTGGATCGGCTTACAGTCCGGCTTCAGGTTGCCGAGTTTGACGTAGAGGAAATCATCTTCACGCAATGTAAAAGCCAGATGCTCCCGGTCCCAATCCAGCAGCTGCAGCAGCTGGTCATAAGGCAGCAGATGCCAGTTTCTCCGGATAATGGTGATGTAGGAACGTTTCCACTGGCTGTCCGAAACCGGGTAAGGATCACCCAACCCCATCGAATGCCCTGTTTCAAGGATAGCCTCAGTGCTGGCGCCAACCACTTCAGCCATTCTCTCAGGTGGGACCAGTTCCCAATTTCTCCAGACAAACGCATGGTAACGATCGGGAAAATGTGGCAGAGCAACCGGTTCAGGAGCAGGCCCTGTCGGGAGATCGAGTGCAGCGATTAATGCAATACTGATCAGGCTCATCATCATGTCATAATCTCCTTTAAAAGGCCCTGAAAACCGGAAAGACGCTTTCTGTCTCCATCATGCAACCATTGAAGTCATAGACAGCAATACCCATCCTGTGATCTCTGGGGTCTATCACAACAATCAGATCCAGGGAGATGGTTGAATGGGTTTAAAATGATGCGTCCGGCACGATGAGGTTGGCAAGGGGAGCTCCTTGTTTTAACGGATTGATTGCGGGATCCTGTTTCTGGGGAAAAGCTGATTTCGCGAGGTGTGATATGAGTTCGGAGCATTCAGTTGTGCTCGTCACCGGGGGGAGTCGTGGAATTGGAAGAGGCATCGCTCTCCATCTGGCTCGAGAGGGTTGGAATGTCGCCCTGAATTTCTCTCAGAACATCGAAAAAGCGGAGGAAGTCAAAAAGAAGGTCATTGAGGCCGGACGGCAGTGCCTGACACTTCAGGGAGATGTCGGTTCCAGCCAGGCAAGAAGATCGATTCTGGAGGGAATCCATCGCGGCTTTGGACGGCTGGATCTGTTTATCAGCAATGCGGGCATTGCACCACGGGTTCGAAACGACCTGCTGGAAACCACAGAAGAGAGCTTCGATGAGGTTCTTTCAACCAATCTGAGAGGCCCGTTTTTCCTGGCTCAGTCCGCCGCACGCTGGATGCTGAAGCAAAAACAGGACCAGCCGGAACTTATTCCTCGAATGATTTTCATCACATCCATCAGCTCTTATGTAGCCTCGGTCAACCGTGGGGAGTATTGCATTTCAAAAGCCGGGCTTTCCATGACTGCTCAGCTATTTGCGGCGCGCCTGGCAGCCGATGGAATCCCTGTCTTCGAAGTCCGGCCGGGCATCATTCAAACAGATATGACAGCAAAGGTGGCTTCCCGATACGATTCACTCATCGCCGGAGGGCTTGTGCCGCAGCGCAGGTGGGGGACTCCCGAAGATGTCGCTCATGCGGTAGCAGCGATTGCACGTGGCGATCTGGATTATTCGACCGGCCAGGTCATCGAGGTGGGAGGTGGTTTCGGATTGCGCAGCCTGTAGCCACAGCCATTTCCGGACAGACAACCAGGCTGGCACCCTTTGACAGGCGTTACCCTGTCATCTTCTACCCACTCCTGTTCATCGGCCTGTTTGCATGGTTCTGGTGGTGGCGCCCTTATGGTTTTTTTGGAGGGGACTCCGAATATCTCGACCGCCAGATCGACAATGGCCTCTGGATCCGCAAGCGTGAAGTTCTCTCAGTCTTCCTTATGCAGATTTCCCACCGGATCACCGGAAACTGCTTCGGCTGGCCGGTGGCCTGGGCGATTTCCCTGGTTTCAGCTTCCGCCGGGGCGGTTGCCTGCTGCGGATTGTGGGCATTCTGCCGTGAGAGGAACAGCCTGCCATGGACCTTCCCTCTTCTGATGGTTTCGGGATTTCAGCTTCTCTTTTATGGACATATTGAAGTTTACGCTGTTCCAATCTGCCTTCTGGTTTTCCTGATCCTTGCCTTTTTGAAAGTCGAAAATGGGAAATGGCTTCCCAGCACTCTGCTGCTCCTCTGGTCGGCCCTGCTGTGGTGCCACCTGATGGCGCTCGTGTTCCTCCCGGTCATGATGCTCGCAGCCTGGCAGCACGGGAGCAGGCTCTTCAGGGGAAAAATGGGCCTGGCAGGATGGCTGCTTCCGATCCTGCTGTTTTTCATCACTGACATTATCCAGATAGGGCATGGCCCCGGCCTCAAAGACCTGGTGATTTCATGGGTAGTGCAACAGGACCGTGGTGACATGGGTCTGTCCATTGAGCGCCTTTTCTGGATGAAATCCGGTTTCTTCTGGCTGGCGGCACCGATTTCATTTCCCCTGGCTGTTCTGTCGGTGGCCTGGAACTGGAAGGACCCTTTCATACGAAGCCTGTCTCTGCTGAGCCTGTGCACTCTGGTTTTCTTTGTTTTCTTTCATCCGGATGCCGAGGAGATGGACTGGGATTTGTTCCTGCTTCCGAGCCTCCCTTTGGCCATCCTGGGAGCCGAGGTGGTTTCTGTATCCAGGCTTCGAACGATCCTGATGGCGGGCTGGACGGCGGCTTTTCTTTCCGTGTGGCTCCCCCGAGTGCCGATCCAGGCCGATCTTCTCAATCGGGGTCTGGGGGATGTGGTCCTCATGGAGGCGCCGAGGAATGGAAAACTCCAGCTGGATGGGCGTTATGAAATCACTGGAGGTAAATTCCGTGTTCAAGGTGGGTTCCACACCCTCGCGGTGCGCACGCCCGGCCATAGAATACGCTGGAAGGTGTTCTCAATAAAACCCGGGGAACAGCTGACTCTCCACCTGCCTGTGGCGACTGTTCCAATCGGCCAATCAGCCAGCCCCCAGATCCCTGAATCGGTCAGCCCTTCAAAGCCCCCAGGCGAATCCCCGAAATGAAATATCTCTGGCCAAAAAGAAACACAACCACAATCGGCACCAGCATCATGGTCGAACCGGCCATCAGCAGTGTGTAACGGGTTCCATAGAGGCGATTGAAGGCGGAAAGGCCGACCGGCAGAGTTTTTAACTCTTCGCTGTAAGTTATAATCAAAGGCCAGAAGAAACTCTGCCAGCTTCCCAGAAATGCAAAAATGGCCAGTGTCGCAATTCCGGGCAGCGACAGAGGAATCGCAATGTGATGGAAGATCCCCCAGTAACCACAGCCATCGATCCGTGCGGCATCCTCGAGCTCCCTGGGAATAGTCAGAAAGAACTGCCGCAGAAGGAATGTCCCATAAGCCGAAAACATCGATGGGAGGATCAGGCCGGCATACGTGTCGATCAGGCGCAGGTGAGAAAGAAGGATGAAATTCGGGATCATCAAAACAGCCCCTGGCACCATCAGGGTCGCCAGATAAAACAGGAACAGCCGATCCCGTCCGGGAAACCTCAAACGCGCAAAGGCGAAGGCCGCCATGGCGCTGGTCAGAACCTGGCCGAAAGTAATCGAGCTGGAAACGACGACACTGTTCCAATAGTAATCAGCGAAAGGAATCTGGTGAGTGACCTCATGGTAATTATCCCACTTCACAACCCCGGGAATGAGATGAAACCCCGGCTGGAAAACCTCATGCTCCGATTTGACCGATGTTGATATCATCCAGATAAAAGGCAAAGCCATGCTCGATCCGATCAGGATCAGCATCAGGTAGCGCAGGAGGAGATGGAGTTTCTTTTTCACTGTCACTTATCCCATGTAGGTTTCGGCGCCCCTGCCAAATTTCCATTGAAAAAGAGTGGCTATGAAAACCATGAAAAAGAGGAACCAGGCAACGGCTGAGGCATAACCCATCTCGAACCACTCGAAACCTTTGTCATAAACATAAAACGAAAGAGTTGTGGTCGCTCCCCCGGGGCCGCCCGCAGTCATGATGTAGACCTGTTCAAAGCCCCCCTGGAGGCCGCCGATAATGCTCATCACGGCTATGAAAAAGGTAGTCGGTGCGAGCATCGGCCAGGTAATGTGGCGGAATGTTGTCCAATGCCCGGCGCCATCGATCCCGGCAGCCTCGATCAGCTCCTTCGGGATTTGCTGCAACCCGGCCAGGTAAAGAACCATGTTGGGTCCACCGGCGCTCAACCAGATCCCCATCAGGATCAATGCGGGCTTGGCCCACCTTTCCGACGACAACCACAGTGGCGCAGGAAAGGGGCCTGGATCGAATCCGAACAGGCCCACAAACCAGGCGCCGGCTTCCCACAATGCTCCAAGGAACTGGTTCATCAACCCAAAATCCGGATTGTAAATCCAGCGCCAGAGGATGAACAAAGCCACCCCGGAGGACACAGTTGGAAGGAAATAAAGGGTGCGGAAAAGGGCAATGCCCGGCAGTTTATCCTTCATCAGCAGGGCCAGCGCCAGAGAACAGGCGATGCTGACCGGGATTCCGCTCATCAGCACCAGCGTATTCCAGAAATACTTCCAGAAGTCCGGTGTCATGAACATCGTTTTGAAATGTGCCAGGCCAATAAATTTCGGCGGTGTGAAGATATTCCAGTCTGTAAAGGCAAGCACAAACGAGCCGATGACGGGAAAGAGGGTGAAAAGAAAAAAACCGGCGAGGTTGGGTGCAAGGAACAGGCACGCAGCAATCCTCTCACGGTGTTGGTCATTCAGTTTCATTGTGGCCTGGCCCTAGATCTCATTTTGTCCGCGGTTTCTTGCGATGGCTCGATTCACCTGGCTGGTAAAATCTTCCGCTGCTTCCTCGGGTGTCAGGGTCCCCTCCCGCAATCTTAAAACGGTGATGTCATAGAGTTTCTGGTACTCCGCCGCTTTGATATCCGAGGGCACCCGGAATACTTTCCCATACGGGATATCCTCAAGGTAAACATGATTCTGATCCTCCTGCGGGTAATCCGGATCACGGAGGAACAGATCACTTTCAGCAATCGATTTCACCGAAGGAATCCCATCCCCCGCCTGGCAGATTAAGTGGTTGTACTCCGGGGTAGTGAGGAATTTCAGGAACTCGAAGCATTCCCGGGGATAACGTGTTTCGGCATTGATGGTTGTGGAGCGTGAGAGAAACCAGGTAGCCCGTGTGGCATCACGTGGCAGAGGAGCCACACCGAAACGGAGCGGTGGAAGCCCGGCTTCTTTCTGTTCTTTCTGGTACTGGCGAAAGGTCACAATTCCCCAGCGCCCCATGTCGAGCATGGAGACCCTGCCGGTTGCGAAAAGTGGAATCGGTGAGCCAAACACCCCGCCACCCCAACCTCCAGCAGAGAAGCTCTGTTCGTCTCCCAATGAGGGAGCGACCTTCAGAAGGATGCGGGTGTCGTAGAACAATTTAAGCCCACGGATACCCTGGGGAGTATTGAGGGTGCAGGTGGTCAGGTTTTCATCCCAGAAATGACCACCTGCCTGCCAGACCAGGGGCCTGATTTCGTTTGGATAACAACCATACCGCTCGATGCGCTGATTATCCGGATTGCGTTTTGTCAGGCGTCTGGCGGCGGAAAGGTAATCTTCCCAATCCCAGGTTTCATCAGGATATTCAATGCCCGCTTCATCGAAATGGTCCTTGTTGTAGAACAGGACCAGTGTTCCCGCATTGGTGGGTATTCCATAAATGCGGTTGTTGTGTTTCATCCAGGCCTGGCATTGGGGCCAGAACATGTCCAGATCGATCCGTGCCTCACTGCACATATCGGTGATATCGAGAAGTGAGTCATACTGGGCGAAGTAAGCGAGGTTTTCCGGCGAATAGATATCGATCAGATCCGGGCCGGCATGAGCTGCCAACTGGATGAGGACCTTGGCGGTCGATCCTCCCGAAGCCTGATCCACAAAGACATCGATATGCGGGTGGGATTTCCGGAACAGCTGGATCTGCTTTTCACGGGCCGGGTTGATATCAGTCACCCAGCGCAGGCGGATAGTCCCTTCTGACTGGGGTTCCCGGCAACCGGCAAAACACAGAATGAATACAAGCAAAGCTGGCAGGGCTTTAGCTGGCATTCGATACGTCCCTCCCCGGCTTGTCTGGTTCATGCAGTGGCTCAGCCTGCTTTAAGGGCGATCAGGTGATCCAGTTCCTCTTTCAATTTCGCAAGGACCTCATCATAAGTGTATGAGCCGATCGAGACATCCTTCTTCTTGAGATTGACATGGGTCGCCCGCACCACAGCCCCAGATCCGCATCATCTGTCTCACCCGGGCCATTTACCCGGCACCCCATGACCGCAATGGTGAGTCTGTGACTGGCTGCATACTGTGTCAGGTCTTTCACCTGCTGGGCCAGTTCAACAAATGCCTCATTCTCCACCCGTGAACATGAGGGGCAGGAGATGATGTTCAACCCTTTTCCAAAGAAATCCGGGACCGAACGGAACCTTCCGGCATACACGTCTTCGATAATGGATCTGCCGGCACTGATTTCTTCCCGCTTCCGATCATTCGGCACAGTCAGTGAAACCCGAAGGGTATCTCCAATTCCCCTCGAAAGCAGCTGTTCGAAGGCAATGCGTGTTTTGATAATTCCATCGGGTGGCATGCCCGCTTCAGTCACGCCAAGATGGATGGGGACATCCGGCCTTTCGCCTGCGAATCTCCGATTGGCTTCCACCACCTTGGCTGGATCCGAATCTTTGAGGGAAACCACGAAGGAAGTAAAACCAAATGAGTCGAGCAACCCGGCATGATAGAGGGTGCTGGCGATCAGGGCTTCCATCGAGTCATCCGGGAACCTTTCCAGAAAATCCGGAGCCACTGAACCGCAGTTCACCCCAATGCGAAGGGCGCAGCCATTCCCTCCCGCAATATCGGCCAGCCAGTGAACCTTATCCTCGATCGATTTGTCCCGTTCCAGGTGGTGAAGGTGGCCGGGATTATACCGAATCTTGTCGACATGAGGCGCAACCTGCTCTGCCAGTGGGTAATTTTCCTGCAGGTCAACAACCAGGCGCGCCCGGGTCTGCTTTCGGATTTCTACCAGTGCTTCCAGGTCTTTTTTGTTGTCGATGGCGATGCGGATGAGATCGGCACCGGCAGTTTCGAGCGCCTGGATTTGTGTGAGTGTCGCTTCGATGTCCTGGGTGCGGGTCGCAGTCATGCTCTGAACACTGATGGGAGCACCACCGCCGATCTGCAGATCCCGGACCATGACAGGCCGGGTTGGATTTCTCTGGATTTGCATCATCATCCTTGTGTATTAACAGGTTCCTTTGATATTAAAAGGTCCCGGTTAATTCGGCTACCGCTCCCGCAGAAGCCGTTCGGCCTCCCGCAGATTCCCCTGGAACTCCTGATTTCCCGGCTTTTGTTCAATGGCTCTGAGAAAAGCTTCTCTTGCCTGTTCGATCCGCCCGAGGTTCGCATACAGGATCCCCAGATTATTCCAGGCTTCTGCATATCCGGGAACAATCCCGAGGCAATAACGGTAGGCTTCTTCAGCCTCGGCGGCCTTCCCGGCCTGTGTCAAAGCCACACCGAGATTGTAGTAAGCCTGGGCCGCCTGAGGCTCCAACTGGATGGCTGCCTGGAAATGCGCAATTGCGGCGCCCGGATTGCTTTTCTGTGTCAATTCGACAGAACCCAGCGCATTATGAACTCCCCAGGATGTGGGGTTGTACTTGAGATTCTGGCGGAACAAGGTCTCTGAATCTTTATAATCCAGTCCACGCACAAAACTCCCCATTGCGAGCAGGGTCAGGATCAGCCATGGAAGCCAGACAGTCCGTTTCTGCTGGACCAGGTGCTGGAGCAGGACGCCCAGGGGTAAAACCAAACCAATCCCTGCAAGGTAAATAAAATGGTCGGCAACATAGGAAAAACGGTTAAAAGCCTGAAGCAATAACCCCGATGCCGGAAACAGAAGCACGCTGTAAATTCCAACACACAAAAGGGCAAACCCATGGTCCTTCCGCTGGTGGAACCAGGCGAGAAGCATCACAAGGAAAACCGAAACAGGCACCAGCCACAGGGTTGCCTGCATGGGATCAAATTGCCAACGGGGATACAGGGTCATCAGAGGAAAGGGCCAGATGGTTTTCAGAACATAAAACCAGAAGGCATGGCCAGCGATCAGAATTCTTTCGAGCACAGGGATATCGAGCATTTTCCGGGCGGAATCGATATTCGACTGCTCGAGAAAGAGATGGAGCATACCCGCGAAAAAGGCCAGGACCAGTCCGGGAGCTGCCGCTGCCCAGGATTTCCGCCAGGCTTCACGATGTCTCCAGTGGTCCATCACCACCAGGGCCAGAGGAAGTGGGCAGACTGCGGTCTTGCTGAGCAAAGCTGCTGAAAAAGGAAAAAGAAATCTCCATCCCCGCTCAGCCGGTGAAAGGGCGCTGTTCGCAATCCAGAATTTTGCTGACAGGAGTGCAAAGAAACCGGACAGGACATCTTTGCGTTCGGAAATCCAGGCGACTGATTCAACTCGCAGGGGATGGATCGCAAACAGCAGGGCTGTAAAGAAACCCACCCAGCACCTTTTAACCCCGAGGCAGGTGTCGATGATGGTCCACAACAGAAACGCATTTGCACCATGGAGAATCAGGTTGACCAGCTTATATCCGGCGGGATCCAATCCCCACAGCTGGTATTCGATCCAGAAGGTTGAAAAGGTCAATGGGTAGTACTGAGGTGAGGAAGATGGAACAAACCAGATTCGAAAAAGCCCCTGCCAGGTGCGCAGGTCCGGGTTCTGAAGAATATACTGGACATCATCCCACACAAAACCGGTCCACCAGCTCGGAAGGAAGGCCAGCAGGATGAACCCCCAAAAAAGGAAAATTTTCCTCTGGCGGCAGATAAACGAATAGACATAAATCCGCCCGCCAGCTTCCTCCCGGCTCATTCAGTTTGTGGCTGGAGAAATATTCTCACCGGCGTGGCCAGAGCCAGGAGATTCCAGGGAGGTGGCTGCATGGTTGTGCCCCTCATGATCATGATGGGAAGGGCCGTCATCGTGGTCATGGTCATGATCATGGTCGTGGTGGTCATGGTTTTCCTCAGGATCATGTCCATGTCCGTTATCGTGGCCATGATGTTCGACAGTCATGTGAATCGCTTCGAGGAACTCAAGGTAGCGATCGCTGGTCATTGATTGAGACGGAGTCACCATCCCCGCCACAGCCAGAAATTCCGGTTTCTGTTTTTTTAGAAAGTCCGCAGAGATTTCTACACGAATCGAATCAGCCTCGCGGCTGACCCTGATATCATCCGAGGAATTGGGACCGATGCGGATGCCATCTTCGATCAGGTGTTTCGCAGTGGGGAATTCCCAGGGTGCAAGATGATCCAGCCTGGAAGAGGACTGAGGTTCGATTTCCGGCCGGGTCAGCCACAATGCCAGAACACCCGCCAGAACCAGGACCGATACCGCGATGGCTTTCAGGTTCATTATCAACACTGCTCCTTCTGTTTATCCATGATTGTTTTCAAGTGCCGCGCGAATTTCCGGTAGTGCCTGCCGGGTCGCTTCCATGCCTGCTTCGACAATCTGGTCATATAAATCAAAACGAAGAAAGTCGAAGTTTTCAATATGGGGTTTGATTTCCACATCGATTGTATCACTGTGAATGCGGGATTGGTGCAGGCCTGAGATGCTGAGGGAACGGGAAAGGATCCGCATGATATTCGGCCCCTGGAAAAACCGTTCCAATGCGGGAATCCGGCTCAGCCATCTCTTGATGTGGCGGCTGGAATTGTTGGAATCCTCAAGCCCGGTATCACGCTCTGGAGTGACATTGACCGCGAGGATCAGGTCCGCTCCTTTTTCACGGAGGACCCGTGCAGGAACTTTGTTGAGCACAGCCCCATCCACCAGCAGGTGGCTGCCCCAGCGGACCGGCGAGAAAATTCCCGGAAGAGAGCCGCTGGCCCAGATGGCTTTTCCCAGCCTTCCACGGTCGAGAACGATTTCATGGCCGGTAATCAGGTCGGTACAGACCACATAAACCGGGATCGGACACTCCTCGATCATTTCATCCGCCATCGCAATTTCAATCATCCGGCGAATTTTTCGACCACGCAGGAGGGCTGTCCGTGGGATGTTGTAATCAAGTATATCGAGAAGGAAGTTTCCCAGTGCCTTCCAGTGGTGGCGCATATCATCGACAAGACGCTGAGCGCTTCTTCCCACACCATAGGCGGCAGCCACCACCGATCCGAAGCTGGAGCCGGCCAGGAGATCGAGCGGGATTCCCTCATCCTCAAGGACCTTGATCACTCCAATGTGCGCCAGGCCACGCGCTCCACCTCCTCCGAGAGCCAAACCCACCCGTCGCCCCCCCAGATCGCGCGCGATCCTTCCAAGCGATCTCTCCGGATTCCGGCTCAGATGGATTGCGGTCGACACCGGAGGTGTAACAGGGGGTTGATTCTCCCGGTGATTCTCCGGGGCATCCAATGGGAGTGGATGAACCGATGCCTCTAAGAAAGTCATCTTTATCAGGGGCAAATCCAGAAGAGGGCGCGTTCCATGATGAAGGAGAAGGATGTGCAGCCTGTTTTTCTCGGGAAATCCTGCTCGGACTTTGCCGGCCAGGTGCTGAAGCCTGTCCAGGCTGGTGCGGCTGAGAACCCAGTTCATCTCTCCCCGGGCGGGTGGATAACGGTTCCCTTCTGGAACCCAGCGATTGTATTCCTCCTCTGTTGCGGGACGCTGGCTGGCTTCAGAGGACAGGTCGATCAGAAGCGCGACATGGTCATCCGGTTGAAAATCCGCCAGGACCTCATCAAAGGTCTGAGTGATTTGGGCCACCAGCAGATGGCGATAGACATCTCTCAGGCAGGATAAGATTTCATTGAGCGGCTGATTGCCGCCTGCGCCAGACTCTGGCGTCGTTTCCGACCAGAACAGGACATCCACTCCCGGATCTCTGGAAGCCAGATAGAATGAATGGCCTTTCATGCGGTCAGCCAGGTCACTGCAAAGCCGCTGAGCCTGTTCAAGATGATCCGGCAGATCGGGGGATTCATTCGCATCTTTTGCGGGAGCGATTCCCTGGGGAAGCCAGATTTCCTCTTCAAAACCGGCCTTGTCTGGGACCGGAATCACCACGAGAATCCGGTTGTGCACCACAGCATGGAAATGCAGTGCAATCCGGCGGATCTGCTCGTAGAAGACTGCCAGGTCACTCTCGAGGCGATCGGCTGTGATGCGAATGATCTGGCCGCGACGGCTTTCGAACCGTTTCAGATTCGTTTCCCGCAGGCGATGGGACAGAGTCAGGCTCATGCCGCGGTAAAGAATCGGATTCTCTTCACAGAGACGATTGAAATCCTCACCACTCAGAGCCGACAAGGTTGTTGGGAGAGTTGCAGTTACATTGGCTGAAACCGGTTCACCTGTCAGAAGAGACATCTCGCCGAAGTAGTCGCCCGGGCCGAGGTAATTCAATGTAATCTCATGGCCATTCCCGGGATCAGTAATAGAAATTCGGACTTGCCCTGAGCGGATGATGAACAGTTTCCTCCCGAGTTCCCCAACACGGCAGATCGCCTCGTCACGTTCAACCTGAAATGAAAAAAACAGGTTCGACGCATGAACCAGGAGTTCATCCGAGGCTTCATTGAAAATGGATACATTACGCAGAATTTCGATCACAAGCGGAAATCTTAATCGAATCACCAGATGACTTCTACCGAAATCAACGGCTGGAAAAGGTCTCTGAGGGCGGGGTGATATTGACGATCCTTTGGGATCACAAGTATAATTCAAACCTAATCGAATCGCTTAGTCTGATCCCGGTCGGCAATCTCCTTACAGCTTGATCAGGTGATACCAAGTGAAGGTTTGAAATGACCGGATATCCTGAGCTCTGCCCTGCGATAACCGTGCAATCTTATAGGAGGAAATAAAATGGGCGTAAAGGTAGGAATCAATGGTTTCGGTCGAATCGGCCGCCTGGTTGTGCGTGCTGCACTCCAAAAGAAAGCCGATATCGATTTTGTTGCGGTGAATGATGTGACCGATCCGGTTACACTCGGCCACCTGTTCAAGTATGACTCCGTTCATGGCCGGTTCGACGGGAAAGTGGAAGTCAAAGACGATGCGATCATCATCAATGGCGACTCGATGAAGGTGCTCAAGGTTCTGGATCCGGCACAGCTGCCCTGGAAAGACCTCGGTGTCGACATCGTGATCGAATCGACCGGCCGTTTTACCAGTTCAGACAAGGCCAAAGCCCACCTCGATGCCGGCGCCAAGCGCGTGATCATTTCCGCGCCAGCCAAAGGCGATGTCAAAACCATCGTGATGGGTGTCAATGACAAGACTTATGATCCCGCCAAGGATAAGATTCTCAGCAATGCTTCCTGCACCACCAACTGCCTGGCCCCGGTCGCCAAGATTCTTGATGAAAAGTTCGGTCTGGTGCGCGGCCTGATGACCACCATCCACGCCTACACGAATGACCAGCGGATCCTCGATCTGCCGCATGAGGACCTGCGCCGTGCACGTGCCACCATGCTGTCGATGATCCCCACCAAAACCGGCGCGGCTGAAGCGGTCGGCCTGGTGCTCCCGAACCTCAAGGGAAAACTCACCGGTGGAGCCATGCGTGTTCCCACCTTCGATGTCTCTGTGGTGGATCTTGTCGCCGAACTGCGCCAGGAAGCAACCGCCGAGCAGATCAATGCCGCCATGAAAGCCGCTGCGGACGGCGAACTCAAGGGAATTCTTGAGTACTGCGATGAGCCATTGGTTTCCATCGACTTCCTCAAGAATCCCGCATCCTCGATTTTTGATGCCCTCAGCACCAAAGTGCTCGAAAACAAACTGGTGAAGGTTTTCTCCTGGTATGACAACGAGTGGGGCTTCTCCTGCCGGGTGGTTGACCTGATCGGCATGATCAAAGCCAAGGGTGTGTAACCCTTTAACCAGCCAAGCCATGGGGGCGGTGTCCAGCCGCCCCCGTTTTTCATTCAAGGAGAATTGCAATCATGAATAAGATGACCGTCCGTGATGTGTCATTTGCGGGGAAACGCGCCCTTGTCCGGGTGGATTTCAATGTTCCGTTAAAGGCCGGTGTGGTTACCGATGACACACGGATCCGTGCAGCGCTTCCAACATTGAGCCATATTTTGGAGCAGGGTGGATCCGCGGTATTGATGTCCCACCTCGGGCGCCCGGATGGGACACGGGATCCTGAGGCAAGCTTGAAGCCGGTCGCTGAATGCCTGTCCAAACTGGTCGGAAAGCCTGTTCAATTTGTGGATGACTGCATCGGTGATGGGGTTCGGGAAAAGGTAAAGAACCTCAAAGCGGGTGAAATACTGGTTCTCGAAAATGTCCGCTTCCACAAGGCGGAGACAGCAAAGGATGATTCCTGCCGGGAGTTTGCCAAGCAACTGGCCGAATGGGGTGACCTGTTTGTCAATGATGCCTTCGGTTCAGCCCATCGTCCCCATGCCTCCGTTTCACGTGTGACAGAATTCCTGCAGCCGGCGGTAGCCGGCTTCCTGCTTGAAAAAGAAATCGAGTATCTGGTGAACAAAACAGCACATGCGGAACGCCCATTTGTCGCCATCCTGGGGGGCGCCAAGGTTTCGGATAAGATCAAGGTTATCCAGAACCTGCTCACCAAAGTGGATGTTCTCCTGATCGGTGGGGCGATGGCCTATACCCTGCTCAAAAGCAAGGGGCTTAAAGTGGGTTCCTCACGAGTGGAAGATGACAAGCTCGACCTGGCTTCGGATATTCTGATTGACGCCGAAGAAAGCCGTAAATGCCAGATGCTGCTTCCCTGCGACCATGTCGTGGCCGAAAAACTCGAGGCGGGGGCTGCAACTCAAGTGGTCAAGGACATCCCTGATAACATGATGGGTCTTGACATCGGGCCGGAAACTCGGAAAACCTACAAAGATCTGATCCAATCGGCAAAAACAGTGGTCTGGAATGGCCCGATGGGGGTGTTTGAGATTCCTCCCTTTGATGAAGGGACCCGTGATATCGCCCAGGCCATTGCCAATACCGATTGTGTCAGCATTATCGGTGGTGGTGATTCGGTTGCCGCCATCGCGAAATTCGGATTAACAGACAAAGTGACACACATCTCGACCGGTGGAGGCGCCTCCCTCGAGCTGCTTGAAGGAAGAGATCTTCCTGGTCTGACATCGTTGACCGATAAAGGGTAAGAAAATGGTTCAAATGATCCTGTCGATTCTGTTTTTTGTCATCTCGGTTGGACTGGTCGGAATCATCCTGGTCCAGAAAGGCAAGGGCGGCGGACTGAGCGGAGCCTTTGGTGGAGGCGGCAGCGACACCTTTCTGGGAGCGCTTCAGAGCAAAGAGATTGTCCGCTGGACCACCTGGCTTGCGGTTGCATTCATCGGCTTGGCGATCCTCCGGGATTTTGTTCCCCCCCAAAGAATGGGGGTTGATGTGGAAGACCTGATGGGTTCCACTGCCACCACAACCACTGCCACCCACAGACTCAGGCGGCGCCCGTCGAGGCCGAAGCACCCAC
>LMZT01000139.1 GCA_001567115.1 Candidatus Hinthialibacteria bacterium OLB16
ATAAATGGTTCACTTTCTGGCTCGAAGAGATGAAAAGGTGTTCATTTTATTTTGAAATATTTTTCTATTCTGCCTCAGTCTGATAGAACCAGGAAGGAGGAAAAAAGATTCCCCTGCCCCCAAAAAAAAAGAAATTATATTTTTTTATAAAAAGAACTAAACTTATTTGTTGAGATCGTCCGTTGAGTAGAGTAGAATCCTCTATCTGGTGGTCAATAGGATCACCAGGAGGATGCAGAAGGTACATTGCCATGAAAAGGGTCGAGCACGGTTTAACGATTATTGAGCTGCTGGTGGTCATTCTGATCATCCTGACACTGGTTGCTCTGTCGATTCCTCCTTTATTGAGTGCGCGAACCCGGGCAGAGATCGCTCGGGCACAGCAGGACATTCAGGTGCTGGCTTCTGCTGTCGAATGGTATTACATCGATCACAAAAAATACCCGGAGAGCACAAAGCCCACCGCGTTGTCAAACCCACAGGAGAATCAGCAGAAGGGGCTCTTCCGCCTGCTCGAGCCGATTCGTTATATCGACCGTCTTCCAGAAGACCGTTTCCAGGACACCATGGTGGACCGTAATGGCCTGCTCTTCGAGTTTGGTTCTGGCGGAAATCCATCCGCCACTGGCAAACGGATCGAAGCCTGGATCCTGGTTTCGCGTGGCCCGGACCATGTTGTGGATTCACGGCACATCGATACTTTCCCGGTTGGAACAGTTGCCCAGGAATACAGCCCCACCAATGGGCTGAAATCCAGCGGCGACATGATTCGTTATGGTGGCAACTACAACGAAGGCAACTGGTTCCTCAACGGCAAGCGCATCAATTTCACCAACCCCTGATCGCATCCTCCTGTTGTGCCGTACCTTTCATCCATGCGCAGCGGATTGATGTGACAAGCGATCCTGATTTCGTACGACAGGTTTTTCCCTGTTACCCAAGGGCTTGCAGATCGTATATACTTCAACCAAAGTAAGTCAGATTCATTTCTGGAGGTGCAGGAAAAAAATGTTTTTCGACCCCCTTTCAATAACCGTCATGGTAATCACCATGGTTATCTCCGGGATCGCCCAGTTCATGGTCAAATCGGCCTACAAGAAATACAGCCAGGTTCCTTCCAGCGCAGGCATGAGCGGAGCCGAGGCCGCTGCCAGAATGCTGCGAGCCAACGGAATCGCGGGTGTGGATATCGAACAGGTCGAGGGGATGCTCTCAGACCATTATGATCCAACCAAGAAAGTCTTGAGGCTGTCTCCCGATGTCTACCATGGAACTTCTCTGGCTTCGCTCGGTGTTGCCTGCCATGAAGCGGGCCATGCCTTGCAACATGCTCGAGGATACACACCTCTGTATCTCCGCTCCATCATGGTTCCTGTCGCCACCTTCGGAACCAATGCGGGAGTCTGGTTGATGCTCATCGGTGTATTGATGGGGGCCGCCAGCGGTGTTCCCGGGATTGGAAGGTATATGGCCCTGATCGGTTTTGTGGCTTTCCTGGGTGCGGTCCTTTTTTCGATTGTCACTCTTCCGGTGGAGTTCGATGCCTCAAAAAGGGCCAAACAGCAGCTGGCCGAACTGGGCATTCTCCACAGTGTTGAGGAGCAGCGAGGGGTGGCAAAGGTCCTCAATGCCGCCGCCATGACCTATGTGGCTGCGGCCATTGTTTCCCTCCTCTATCTGCTGGAGTGGGCTATTCGTCTCGGGTTGATCGGCGGCAGGCGTGACGACTGATGAACGGAAAGTTTTCGCTCCCTGAAATTTTTTCAGGCCGATACGCCGCACTGCTGTGCGGCGTTATCATTTTAGGGCACCTGGCTGGAACCTCTACGCCCGTAGCTGCTGCCCAGGGAGCAATCCGGGTCGCTTCTGAAAAAGCCTATGTGGATCTCCTCAGCCTGTGGGCGGAATCTTCGGGTATCAAAGTGAATGTCCAGATTGTCGCGGCGCGACAGGCCATCCGCCTGGCAGGTGGGGGGCAAGTGGATTTTGCCCTTGTGGGAGGGACAGTCAGCGAGGGAGACCGCGCCATCCTCGGAGCAAGGCCTGGACGGCTCCCATTGGTGAAGGAGGTGGGTTGCGAAGCCCTGGCCCTTGTGGTCCACCCGGACAATCCATTGCCTTTCATCCTGGAACAGGAAGCCCGTTGTATCTTCTGTGCGACCGGGCGCTCCGATGCTTCCCCCACTCTGTCTGTCTGGAATCAGCTGACAGCCTGGGCTGCAGATTCGGCGACTGCCTCGATCAGGGCGATCCTCCCGGGCAGCAACACAGAAACCGGGCTGGGTCTGCTTCACCTTCTGGATGCATCATGCAGTAGCATCCCTGAACGGGCCGGTTCCTGGAGTGATGCGGATATTGAAAGAGAGGTTGCTCAGGATACCCATGCGATCGGTATCGTGTACCGGCTTCGTTCCATTCAGAAAGCGCGAGTGGTGCCTGTTAAAGGAAAAGCCACAGACAACCCGGCCCTTCCAGAACCGGAAAAGATTTCATCCGGAGAGTACCCGTTATCTGGAAAAATCTCTCTCCTGTATAACCTTCGATCGCGTCCGGAGTCTCCTCAGAGCCGTTTTTTGAGTTTCATCTCCACCCCCAAAGCGCATGAAGATCTCCGCAAGGCGGGCTTCTATCCGATGCGGTAAAGCTTCCCGGATGGGAGACGCAGCATCACGGCCCACTGGCAGAGAGGGTGGGAAGAGCCTGATGTAGGGGCGACATTCATGGCGCCCGAAAATCCTTGGTACCCGAACATCCCTTGGCGCCCGAAAATCCCTTGGCGCCCCTCAGCCCCGGGAATTCAAAGTCGAGGCCAAGGTGGCCTTGGCGGAATTGCACAGCGATAAGACCCCAAATCAGGCAACAGCCTCTTTTGCGGGGCGGCTAATGATAGCTGAGCAGGAGACCCAGGCGCACCAGCATCCCCACTGAGGCTAAAATCCAGATCCCTGCGGCAGTCCAGCCCCAGCGCCCCGGGATCAGGTCAGCCAGTGCAAATGCTGTTCCTACCATCGCCAGGATCCACCCAATCGGGTAAGGAAGTAGCAAAAGGCCCCACCACTTCGAACGGAAAAACGAATCACTTCCTCCAATGCCACCCAGTACGCTCATCACAACCAGCAGGACAAAAGACAGCACTGTCAGGATAAAGCCTCCATAAACAAGCCTGCGCATCCGGGTTTGAGCAAGGTACACACCGGCCGAGGCACTTCCACCCCCGATCAGGATGACAATGGCTCCCTCGAGTGGATCGACTGCTCCAATCAGCATGGCAAATGACCCAGCAAGAACCAGACCCCACACCCACTTCATTCGCGTTGACATGGTGACCCTCCTTGTGGATGAGAAACCCTATTCACTGGCTCCATCCCAGGTCATGCCGATCCTGCCAGCACTTCCTGGAGGAGTCTGAACCAGCCCACGGTTATCTGGAATGGCTGCTTCGGGCGATGCGGAACCCCACAAAACCGCTGGGGCGGGTTTCGGTGAAACAACCTTGCGTGTGCCCAGGTCAATTTCATCGGGATTCTGCCCCCAGGTGCCACCCCGATAGACCCGTTCTTTGCCACCATCGACCCATTCACCGACATTGCCGAGCATGTCATGCAGGTTGAAAGGGTTGGCCTCGAATGATCCGACCGGAGAGGTGCGTGCAAACCCATCCATCCAGCCGCCAACTGTTTTATCCGAGGCTGCCGGGGATTCGTTTTCCATGAGGAAGGCACGGTCGGCGATGTTGGCGAACCGAGGCATTTCGCTCGAATCGGATCCCCAGAAATAACGATCTCCGCTGCCTCCCCGGACGGCATAGTCCCATTCCGCTTCGGTCGGGAGCCTTACCTCCAGGGCGAGATGCTTCGACAGCCTTTGGCAGAATTCCTGGCAGTCTTCCAGGCTGATATTTTCCACCGGCAGGTTTTCTCCGGGGATTTTAGCCGGGGCTTCCTCCAGGTCATGTGCGACTCGAGGAAGGTCGGCTGCGGCTGCTTTCCACTGCGCCTGGGTGATCTCGAATTTCCCCATCCAGAAAGGGGCGATATTCCCGTCACCCGGAAGATAAACCATCTCGATCCGGATCCCGCCGGGCAGATCCAGGGATTCCGTGGAGAAATCGGAGGGTGGCGCAACCGGAAGTGGGAGTGGGGGTTTTTCTGCATTCGGAAGCGGCAGCAGGCTGCTGGTGCCCGACAGGGCGATATCTCCACTCAGATCGGTCATCAGGCGCGGGTCCTGAGTGGGGTCTTTCTGATTCTGGTTGCACCAGGCCACCACCTGCTCGCGCACAAACAAGGCCAGGCCAGTGGCTGTGACCAGGCCAGCCGTGTTGCGAGCCTGCCCTCGCAGGCCCTCGAGGATGTAATGAGTGAACACGCCATGCCCCACCTTGTTGTCCTCATAGGAGACCTCGCCGGGGCCGCAGGAAAAGAGGGTGACCAGGCCTTTCGCCTGGCGCAGCTCCTCGACCAGACTGGCACTGGTTTCGGAAAGGGTGACTCCTTTGGTTCCGCGTGTGGTTTTATTCCGGCAGGCATCGACAATCAGAATCCGCCGCCGTGCCTGGCACTGGTCTTCGCCGAGCTGGTTCTGAAGCCAGGCCACCGGGATGGCTTCTTCTTCGAGCAGGTCGAGATCGCCATTTTCCGGCATGATGTAGGAGTGGCGGGTTTTCGGATCCAGGAACCCATGGCTGGAGAAGTAAATCAATACCAGATCCTCGGGGGCCGCTTTTTCGGCGACAAACTTGATCGACTTCATGATGGCTTTGCGGGTCGGGGGATAGAGCATTCCATCCGGTTCTTTGACACCGGAAATGTGCAGGAAAGCCTGGCTGGGTTTCACCAGCCCTTCCGGGCGTGTGATTTCCTCAAAAAAGGCGCGGGCATCAGCCACCGCATAGGAGAGGGGAATGACATCCTCTTCATCGAACTCATTGATCCCGACCACGACACTCCAGGCCTGGCCTTCAGGTGAGGGGGGAGACCCCGCGGCTTCGATCTTGACACCCCGGTCCTCAGCCGGGAGCGGGAAGCTCACACACCAGCACAACAGGACCCACCACAGGGGACGGAGTTTTCGAGGCATCGGGGCTGCTCGCTCTCGTGGAGATGGACAGCATCACGGCATTATAAACGATATGACCGGTGTGAGGGGTGATATTATTCACAGATAAAAAAATAAAAATTCCGAAAAATACCGCGGCAACTTACCAGTAGATAAAGCGTGTCAGAGCCTCACGGTCGGCTTTCGGCAGTGCATTCACATCCGGGATGATGTAACGGTTTTCATAAACATCGAGGAGAACCTTGCCATTTTCGCCGAAATCCTGGGTCCGGTCATAGCGCCAGCGCATCTGGAATTCGCCTTTGCCTTTTTCTGTTTCCACCTCGAAAAACAGGAGCCCATATTTGAATTCCACAGTAAACACACGGTTAATGGTGAGTTCGTAATAATTGCGTGCCAGGGAACGTCGGATCAGGTCCTGGGCATCCTCCGGGAACTCGCGGGGATTTTCGATCATCCCGATTTCCTTGTCTCGACCATCCATTTCAAAATAGCGCAGGGAAATGAATCGGTCCGGCTGTGAAATCGGAAAGGCCATGGCGGCGAATACCCCGCGAAAAAGCCTTTCCCCTTTCCAGTCAGGAGCCTCGATCTGGACATGCAGGAGATCATGGGCGCCGGTGAAAATGCGTGTGGTTTTCGGATCGAGGTAAAGGATCCCCACTTCGGATGCAGAGGGTCGATTGTGGAGTGTTTTTGTCTGTTCACTCATGTCACTCATGTCACTCAAGCCTCCAGGCTGGCCAACTGGGTCTGCATGATAACGAGGTGATGGTAAATGCCCTCTTTCTCCATGAGTTCCTTGTGGGTCCCGCTTTCAGCCACACGGCCATTGTCGATGACATAGATTTTGTCGGCTCCACGCAGGGTCGACAGCCGGTGTGCGATGGCGATGGTGGTTCTCCCTTTGCACAGAACCGCCAGGGCCTCCTGGATCTGGGTCTCGGATTCGGTATCCACACTCGAGGTGGCCTCATCCAGGATGAGGATATCCGGATCGCATAACAAAGCCCGTGCAATGCTGACACGCTGGCGTTCTCCACCTGATAATCCTGCGCCCCGTTCACCCAGGCGGGTGTCATAACCTGAAGGCAGGCGCATGATGAAATCATGGCAGTTGGCTGCTTTGGAGGCATTCAGGATCTCTTCATAAGTTGCATGGGGTTTTCCATAGCTGATGTTGTCCGAGACAGTGGCACGGAACAGGAAAGGTTCCTGGAGCACCAGGCCGATATGTTTCCTTAAATCGACCCGCTTGAGATCCTTCACATTGAATCCATCCACCAGAACCTCGCCCTCCTGAGGATCATAGAACCGGCAGATCAGGTTGATCACAGTCGTCTTGCCGCTGCCGGAGCGCCCAACGATGCCCACCATCTCGCCCGGGGCGAAATCGAGATTCACATTGAAGAGGACCGGTTTATAGGGGTCATAACCGAAGGTGACATCCTTGAACTCGATATGGCCTTTGACCTCTTTGAGTGTGGGAGCATGGGTCCGGTCGACAAGAGAGGGCTGGCTGTCCAGGACTTCGAAGATTCGATGGCTGGAGGTGACAAAACTCGAAACCCAGTTGGAGAAAAGGGTCAGGTTCTGGAGCGGGCCATTGAGCATGCCGATATAACCGAGGTAGGCGATCAGGCTCCCGATGGTCATCGAATGGGGAGCCTCCCGTCCGGCATCACTGATGACATCGCTGCCACCCACATACCAGACAATGAAGCCACCCATTCCGAAAATGAAAGTCATGATCGGATTGAAGGTTCCAAGGTGGGAATCCAGAGTTTTCCGGCTGTCGCGCAGGTAGGTGACATTGTTGTCGAAACGCATCGCTTCACGGCCTTCCTGGGCGAATGATTTGACCAGGCGGATGCCGGAGAAGACTCCATTGAGCATCGAGTTCAGTTTGGAATTGCTGTCCCACAATTTGAAATATCGTGGATAGACTTTTTTCCAGAAATACAGGGTCCCGGCCACCACGAAAGGTATGGGAATCAGGACGAAAGGAGCCAGATGGGAGTTCAGGTAAAACAGCATTCCCAGAATCCCGATGATCATGAAGATATTGATAAAGAACCCCTGGGCTACCTGGCTGACAAAGCCATGGAAAGACTCGACATCACCGGTGATGCGGCTCATGAGGCTGCCCACCTGGGTGCGGTCGTAGTATTCGACTGTCATCTGGGTCAGCTTGTTGAACATGCGTGTCCGGACTTCATAGGTCATCTGGGTTCCGACATGGGCCGAGACACGGTTGATGGCAATCTGTATCGCCTGGCGCAGGAGGGCAGCGGTTAACAGGCCTGCCACGATCAGAAACAGGCTGCTTTTACGTGAATTCAATTCCTCAGGAGACAGCACCCCGACACCGCTTTCAATGACCGACTGGACATTGAGCACATCATCGAGGAGAAAGCGGATCAGCAGGTTCGGGAGCAGATCGAGGCAGACACCCCCCACCATGATCGAGAAAAGGAAAACCACCCAGCCATAGTAGGGGCGAAGCATCAGCAGGGTCCGCTCAAAAACCGCACCCTGGTTCAGGCACTTCCCGCAAGGCGCGTTCCGGTCAGGGAGGACCATTCCGCATGTCTGGCAGTGATACTCATCCGGGGCGGTCAGGGCCTCCGGCTGGAAGTTGCGCCCATTTTTCAGCCTCTTGATCTGGCCCAGAACTCGAGCGAAACGCTCTCTGTAGGCATTTGTAAAACGGATCAGGTCGAGGAAAACCCCCTCCATTTTGGCACGCAGGCAGGAGCTTCCGACAGTTCCATGCAGGTCGAAATCCTCGATCTCGCTGAGATGAAAATGACGGGCACCGCCCAGAGCTTCCAGGCAGGGGAGAATGATGAAGCTTTCCCCGGTGACCAGAAGCCAGTGCGGGACTTCCTCACCGCTCAGGGACAGGTCCCCTTCAGCAGCCATAAGCAGATTGGCTGTGTTCATTCCGGCCTTCTCAGCCTGCTGGATCAGGGAATCCGGAAGATGTTTGGTGCTGGCAAGAATTATCGGCAAAGGATCCGAAGACGCCGGAGCGCCATTGGTGGTCTGTTTCTCAGTCATTGGAATCGTCGATCAGGCCGGTCAGTTGCGGTCTCTACAAAACGGTTGGTCAATCTCCTGTGCCTCTCTGGAGCTTTTTACCTTCCGCCAGAGGTCCCCGTTGAGCATACAGGTTCCTCCCCCTCGCAATGAATCTACTCCTCTGTTTTGGAGAGTCAACCCATATCAGGGGGCCAGGAGAGGAAAAACAGGGTGCAAAAGCCCCCAACCATCTCCATTCCGTGCCCGCTTGCCAGTATGATAACCACCAGGAATCAAACCCCCTGGCCGCTATCAAGGCTTGATGACATTGGAACCAGAAGGCTTTTATCAGGAGCCTGAGGACAGGTTGATTGACTCTCTCCTTGCCACCATGAAGAAGAGAGCGGATCATCCGTTACCCCATCAGGGTTGATACATGCCACATCCAGGGGAAAGGAGCAGACAAGGAGTTCGCACCCCATGAATACACTTCAGATTGAGACCGCACCCGAGTTCCGGCGCCTGGAGAGGCTGTTTGTCGATATTTTCGAAACCCACGAGGAAATGACCAGCCAGGCAGCCCGGTATGGCCTGGACCTGATTCAGTCCCGCAGAGCGGAAGGAAAACAGACTGTCATCGGTCTGATCATCGGTACGACTTCGGTTGGGATCTATCGGGAATGGATACGAGCACATCGGGAAGATGGCTTCGATTTCAGCAGTGTTGTGGTGTTCAATCTCGGGGAATATTTTCCAATCCAGCCGGATAACCTTCAGAGTAATGCTCGTTTTCTGCGCGAAAACCTGCTCGACTCTCTCAACATCCCGGAGGATCAGATTCACCTGCTGCGCTGCGACATCGGCCGTGCGCAGGTTGACAAGACCTGCCGTGAATACGAGAAAGCCATCAAAGCTGCGGGAGGGATCGACCTGCAGCTGCTCGAAGTCGGCCGCCTGGGGCATATCGGCTTCAATGAACCCGGCACCCAGCCGGGGACCCGCACACGGCTGGTCACAGTCGATGAAACCACCCGCAAAGAAGCCGCCTCTGATTTCTTTTCGGAAGAAAATGTCCCGGAGTGGGCGATTACCATGGGAATGGAAACGATCATGGAATCGAAAGAGATTCTCCTGCTGGCCATGGGGGAAGGAAAAGCGACTTTGACCCGCAAGATCGTCGAGGAAGAGAAAACCCCCGCGGTGCCCGCTTCTTTTCTCCAGGATCACCCCAATGCCCGGGTTCTGCTGGATATCGGAGCGGCCGGGATGCTCACAAGGGTGCACAAGCCCTGGACACTCGGTGAAGTGAACTGGACTCCCGAGCTGAAATATCGTGCGGTCATCCAGCTTTCCGAAGAGACCGGAAATGCCCTCACCCGGCTCGAGAACACCGACTACAATCGAAACCACCTGACCAGCCTGCTCAGGGTTTCCGGGCCTCCGGATACCCTCAATACGCAGGTCGCTCATACTCTTACCGGGCGGATCTGGAACACACCCGCTTTCTTCGAGAAAAAGAAGGTTCTCATTTTTTCACCTCATCCGGATGATGATGTCATCTGCATGGGCGGGACCATGCAGAAGCTGGTCGAACAGCACAACCGGGTCGATGTGGCTTATATGACCAATGGGAACCTGGCAGTTTTTGACCAGGATGCCATGCGGCACCTCGAATTCATCCTGCGTATCGGAGAATCCCTGAAAATGCAGGATACCCGCTTCCTGCGTGCCATCGAGGATCTGATGGGGGTGCTGCAGCAGAAAAAGTTTGGAGATGTGGACCACCCTGGAGTCCAGGATGTCAAACGGGTCATCCGGGAATCCGAGGCAATCGCCGCAATCGAGACCCTCGGGATCGGGCGTGAACACGCCCATTTCCTCAACCTCCCTTTCTACCAGACCGGAAAGGTGAAAAAGGATCCCATCGATGAGGATGATGTCCGGATTGTTCATGATATCCTCAAACGCCTGAAACCCGACCATATTTTTGTGGCTGGAGACATGACCGACCCTCATGGAACCCACCGGATGTGCAAGCATGCCATCGATGAAGCCCTCCGCAAAATCAAAGCCGACAACCGTCCGCGTGTCTGGCTTTACCGCGGGGCGTGGCAGGAGTGGGATATCCACCAGGTGGATGTCTTTGTCCCGCTTTCAAAGGCTGAGGCCAAGCGGAAAACTCTTTCGATTTTCAAACATGAAAGCCAGAAGGATCGTGCTGTCTTCCCCGGGCCTTATGATGATCGCGAGTTCTGGCAGCGTGCCGAAGACCGAAACAAACGCACCGCACAGGCACTCGACCGTCTTGGCCTGCAGGAATATTTCGCCGCCGAGGCTTTTGTTTTCGGGGAAAATACATGAGTGGCTCCGCGGGGAGTCCCGGGCCGATCCTGGTTCTCAATTCGGTGATCTGGGATCCGGAGTATGATCCCTGCGACCCCTTGTGGGATGTCGGCGGCTGGTTCCGGAAAGTTTTTGAGGGAAGCGGTGCGATTCTCGAAATCCGCCAGACTCAGACAGATCTTCCAGCCAGCCTGGATGGCTACTCCGCCCTTGTACTGACCGGGTCCCCGGCAGGGGCTTATGATCCCGATCCGTGGATCGAAGAACTGAAAGACACGGTGCGTGAAGCAGCCGACCGGCAGCTGCCGACACTGGGAGTCTGTTTTGGATCGCAGCTGATTGCGCAGGCACTGGGGGGAAAAGTGGAAATCAACCCCAATGGCTGGGAGATTGGGAACTGCGAGGTGGAGCTCACCCCGGAAGGAGTCCAGGATCCCCTGTTCCATGGCTATTCCCATTCGATCTGTGTGATGGAATCGCATCAGGATTACATTTCTTCGCTTCCTCGGGATGCGGTGCTGCTTGCGACCAACAGCCACACACAGATTCAGGCTTTTGGCATCGGTAATTATCTCCGTGCGATCCAATTTCATCCGGAGATGGGTCCCGAACATCTGCAGTTCATACTGCCTCCGCGGCGCGAACGGATCCTTCGTTGCATCGGGCTGGACATCAATGATCTCCTTCCCAATCTTTATCCCACTCCAGGCAGCGGAAACATATTTCAGAATTTCTACAATAACTTTGTCGCGCATTGATTTTTGTCGCACCCATTTGGGATGATGATGCGGCCATGGTTCTGAATCTCATTCTTTCCCGCACCATCGAATCGCTGACGGATTCATTGAGCGGCGCCATCCTGCAGCATTCGTCCGGAAATCCCTTCCGCCACCCACTGGTGCTGGTGCCGAATCTTCATGTGCGCACCTGGCTGATGCTGCAGTTGTCAGACCGTCTCGGGGTTTCTTTTGATATCCGCTGCCTGCTGCTGGAACGAGGCCTGTGGTCGCTTCTGGCCAGCTGTGAAAAGGCATCCCGCGGGAAGCAGTCCGAAGCAATCCGTCCACGCCAACTGCAGCTGTTGATTTTTAAAATTCTCCTCGATGGGAGTTTTCAGGAATCCGCTGGTGGGTTGAGCGACTACTTGCGAGCCGGCCATCCAACTCATCTGGAGCGGGTGAAGAGAGCCTGTCAACTCTCCAGCCGCCTGGTCAGCCTGTTTTTTGAATATGAATACCATCGGCCGGACCTCATGAAAGATTGGCTGGAGGGAGGCATCGACACCACGGCAGAAACGGATGATTCCGGTCTGTTCAATGAAGAGCGGATGATTTTCCAGCGGCTTTTTGGATCCGATGGATTGATTCAGTCCATCGGTAGTGGACAAAACGCCGGCCTTGCAACATTGCCCATGCTGGCACGTTCACTCGGTGATGACTACATAAAGCCGGATGAGGATGACCTCTCTTCCATTCACCTGTTTGGTTTTTCTCATCTATCCCGCTTCCACTCCTCTCTCCTTTTTAGGCTAAGCAGAATTTATCCGGTAAATTTATATCAGATGAATCTGTTTCCAGATCTTCCTGGAGAAGGTGAGTCTGATCTTGCAGCGCTTGCGGCGCGTATAATCCAGTTAAACCATAAACAACCGATGCAATCCACTCTGGCACGAAAGTGGGGGCGTCCCGGCAGAGATTTTATTCGATTACTCGATGACCTCTGCAGCAGCCAGGAACCAAGGCCTGCTGTCCATGTCATCCATCGGAATACACCTGCATCCAATCCCCAGCCGCAAAGCCTGCTTCAGGCTGTGCAGGCTGTTCTTTCAGGCAGCAGGGAGCTGTCGGAGCTGCAATCCCAATTCAGCAGTGATGGCTCAGTCTGCATCTTCTCAGCAGCCAGCGCACGCCGTGAGGTTGAATCCGTTTTCAACAGCATCATTGCCAGAATGCAGAAAGATGATTCGCTGACTCTCAATGACATCGCAATTCTCGTCACCGATATGGATGTCTACAGGAATCATATTGAAGCTGTTTTCGACCAGCCCCGGATTCCTGTCGACTACAATCTGGCCGATTTAAATGCCTCTGAGGCAAGCCTTTATTCCACAGCGGTCAAAGATCTTCTTGCACTCGCTGAGAGCCGTTTCAGCCGATCCGATGTTTTTCGCCTGTTGATGAATCCCTGCTTCATGAAGAAGCTGCGCCTGTCAAAAGATAAGATTCAAACCTGGCTGCACTGGGCATCGACACTCAATGTGTATTACGGCATCGATGCAGACCAGAAGCGAAATGTGACTGGAGATATGAATGATTCCCCGATGTTCACCTGGAAACTCGCATTGCAGCGGCTGCGGCTCGGGCGCCTCATGGATATTCCGGAGCATACCCTCCCATGGGAGATGTTTGAGACCTTCGACAACATATTGCCTTATGAAGACCATGAGTCGAAGAATGCCGAATTGCTGCTGACATTCACCTCAACACTCGATGCATTATTCACACGAATCATGATGCTGTCCGAAAGCGAGGGAGATGGCAGTTTCTGGGCGAATGAGATCCGTTCGCTTCTCTCTGATTTCCTCGATATTCCTGATGACCGCCAGGAGGAAGAAGGCATTCAAAAGGGATTGGATGCGGCGCTCGATGATTTCGAGTTTGCAGCGACCGCTCTAGACAGTTCTGATGGTGTTTCTCCATTCACCTTTCATGAAGTCCGGGAATATCTTGTCAATCAGATGGGATCCACTGACTGCAGCCGTGGAAGATATCTGATACAGGGAGTGACTGTTTCTGAGATTCGTCCCCTGCGGCCGTTACCCTTCCGTCTGATCTACATTCTCGGTCTGCAGGAGGGAACCTTTCCTGGAAAAGAGACTCGCTCCACTCTTGATTGTCGGGTGTCGGAGACCCGGCAGATCGGAGATTTGTCTCAACCGGAAATCAATTGTGGCATGTTCCTCGATACATTGCTCAGCGCACGGCAGCATTTGTACCTCAGTTATATTCGCAAGGACCTTCAGAAAGATGAAGACTGGGAGCCATGCTCACTCATCCGGGAAGTAAAGGATCTGATACAGGAATTAACAGGAGATACTGCCCTGCCATTCAATGTAGTCGATACATCACTCCAGAGCTTCGACAGCCTTGGTGCCGGACTGGAGCAGGGCAATGCAGATCTCTCCAGCAGGTTTTCGCTTAATGACTGGCTGATTGCGATGTCTAAATCGACGACAGGTATTGATGCGGACACTCTGGCAAACATTATTCCTCGTGACTCTTTGATTCATCCAAAGAACTGGCCAGCAGGCACACGAATCCATTCTGGAAATCTACCTTTGCCATTGTCAGAGATCCCCACGCCGCTGCGAATCAGGGAACTGCGCGATTTTATCTGCAACCCGATTGAGAATGGGTTGCATCGTTTGTTCGGATGGCGTCTCGAATGGGATGATTCCAAAGATACTGAGTTGAACGATGAAGAACCATTTTCGCTGCCTGCATCGGTTCGATACCGCTACACGGATATCCTTCAGCAGATGGCAGCTCATTACGATAAAGATGGTTTCAACCTGGAGAAAGCGCTGTCCTGCTTTCATCGGCGACTTTCCCTGCAGGGGGATCTCCCTGATGGCCTTCTCGGACAATACGCGACAGGTCACGCGCGAGAACAACTCAACCTGTTCATTTCAAAAGAAGATCCGGGATTCCTTAAAGATTTTCTCAGCCAGCATCGAGAAGACAAGATCATCGAATCGGTTTTTTTCGGAGAATGCAGCGGGCTGAAACATCATCAATGTAATCTCCCACACCTCCATTGGTTATTACAAAACGGTGAAGGGTCTCCTGAACGTCTGATTGAATTATCCGGTGATATTGGCCCGCTCTGGTTGAGCGAATCCACAATAACCCACCTGGTTTTAAAACCTTTCAAAAAAAGCCAGCCGGAAACTGTCGAAAAGGAGGCCATCACTGATTTTCTCTTCTATGCACTTCTTCAATGCCAGGGAGGTGATGTTGGAGTATTTTCAAAACGGATGTCTTTTGAAGTTCGATATATCAGCCAGAGCCAAGCTGCGCAATGGATTTTTCGCCCGGATTCAATCGAGTATAATGCCTATCTGAGCGCACTTCTGCATGACTACTGTTCGACTGCAGCACTCGATCTCCTGCCATTCAGGACAGCCCGTCTCTTCCTCAAATCCATCGAGAATAAATCGATTAACCGCGATCACTTCCTGAATGAATTCCTCCTCTCAATGAACAATCAATTTGGTGCCATCGACAGTTCGGCAGAGGACATTCAGACTTTTTTTCCCGCCATATACCCGAGGATGGGCTTGAAAAGATCCAGCGGCGCCTGATGCCGATTCATTCCGCTTTCTTGAAGATAAAGAAGGTCACCGGGAAAAAGAAATGAGCCTTGATATCGATCTTTCAAAACATGCTCTGATCGAGGCATCCGCCGGAACCGGCAAGACCTTTACCATTGAAACTCTTGTTGTGCAACTTCTTGTTGAAAAGCAGATCCCACTATCACAAATCCTCCTGGTTACTTTCACTGAAAAAGCAACCTCCGAAATGAAGGCACGGATCCGCAAGAAATTAGATTCGCTGATCAAGGAAGGCATATCCCAGCCCAATGTCGTCGAGAGCCTGATCCAATTCGACCAGGCGCAGGTGATGACGATTCACAGCTTCTGCAAACAGATTCTCCAGCAATATTCTCTTGAGAATGGCATCCTCTTTGACCTCGATCTGACTGACACAGCTTCCCTTTACCTGGCCGGCCTGCGTGATATCCAGAGGAAATGGAGTGCCAGAGAAAGGGATATTCTCGACTCCTCGGTTTATCGGGACCAGGACAAAATCAAGAACTGGGAAGAGATGGTCGTGCGATATGCTCATGACTACAACAAGGCTTCAGGCGATGTTTTCTCGACAGCTGACGACAAACCGGATAACGTTGCCTGGCATGAATTCACAGCTGATCTCATAAAGACACTGCATCAACAGGTTTGTGAGCAGGCTCGTGAGAAGGGCCTTGCTTCATTTGATGATCTTCTCCGGCTTGTTGATGAGGCATTGCATCAGGAATCGACTGCCTCACAACGTCTCCTTGAGTCTATTCGCAGCCAGTATCGTTATGCCTTTGTTGATGAATTTCAGGATACGGATCCTGTCCAATGGCGTATTTTCAAAAAGATATTTATCGACCACAAACAGTTGAACCGGCTATTTCTGGTCGGTGATCCGAAGCAATCGATATACCGCTTCCGCGGGGCTGACATTTTCACCTATCTTTCAGCCAGGGAAACACTGAAACAACTTGGAGAGATCTATGAACTCGATAAAAACTGGAGATCCACACCTGATCTGATCACATTTCAGAACTGGATATTTTCATCCAGCTGGTTTCCGGCAGAATCCGGCATTGCCTATCCTCCTGTCCAGCCTCCAAAGGAAGACTCCACAGGAAAACGGCCCTTTGCCTGCGACAATTCAAAGCGGAAGTCTGCTGTATTTCTTTCTCTCCCAAAACTATCCGCCACAGAATTAAGGCAGTGCTATGCCAGATGGATTGTAACCGAGATCCGCTATTTGCTCGGAATGGATGACAATGGAGATCCATTGATCACTTTTCCGGGGCATGAAGGGAAATCTCGACCGTTTAAGCCTGGAGACATCTGTGTTCTGGTCAACACTCGAAATGAGGGGGATATTGTCGCCAGGCAACTCGAGGGAATTGTTCCTTATTCATTTTACAAAAAGACCGGGTTATATGCCTCTGAAGAAGCACTTCATCTGTTTTATCTCCTCGATGCACTTTCAAATCCCGAGTGCTCAACCCGCCGGCAAAGAGCATTGCTGACTGACTTTTTCCAGATTCCGCTCGATGCCTTCAATCAGCAGGATGTGTCGTCAACCCACTCACTCCAGATCAGCCTGATTGATAAATGGTGTGATCTTGCTGCATCACGCAAATGGACACATCTATTCGATTCCATCCAGAATCAGTCTCTGGTCTTCTTCCGGATCGGTGAGGTGATGAAGGCGCCGGATGACCGGAGCATTGCCAACTACAAGCACCTGTTCGAAGATCTCCTCATGATTGCCTGCGATTCCATGATGGATATCGAAATGCTCACACAACACTTTGACCGGAAGAGGCGGGCACGCATTATGATCGACCGGGAAGAGGATTTGCATCGCATCGATTCGGATCAATCGAAAGTCCAGTTGATGACGATTCATGCATCCAAGGGGCTTGAGTATCCTGTTGTCTTCCTCGGGGGTTTATCGCCCGGAAAAACCAGAGACAGTTCGGATTTCTATCATGAAAACGGCGCCAAGGTCTTTCGCCTGGGCGAATCCAGCAGAGAGAAAGAACTTGCACAGAATGAGCTGGCCGACGAACAGAGGCGCCTTTATTATGTCGCAATTACCCGCGCCATGAACCGTGTGTACATTCCCCTGATCGAAGGCTGTGAACTCCGCGGAAATCAGGGGCCTATTGTCAGTATTTCTGACATTCCACCCGCTCTCTCACAGACCTGCGGCATGATCGAGCTTGTGCCGGATGCCATCCTGTCTGCTTATCGGCAGCTGGTTCCTGTCGCAAGCCATTCCAATGGCGGACCCCCTGAAGACTTCATTTCACCAGATATCCGAAGGATCAAGGCGAGTGGCATTCATATTTCCTCATTCTCCTCATTACATCACTCCAACCTGGCCCAGCCACAGATCCTGATTGCCCGGGATTATGACGACGAACCACCCTTCTCTGCTGTTGATGACGTCACGGACTCAATGGATGCTGTAGTTCCAAGTGAAGATCCGCTCCCTCCTGGAGCGCATACAGGCGATATGCTTCATGCCATATTCCAGTCGATCCCATTCGACGAGGTCGCTGCTGCTGCTTCACCTGAAGAACTGCTGCACACAACCACACGCTCCCTTAAAGTCATCTCTCAGGCTTTTGCACAATCCGACCTCTACAGAAAACTTGATCCATCAGAACATCACAAATGCATTGAAAGAATTGCGAACATCATCTGGAATACTTTGAAAGTCCCCCCTGGTGAAGAAATTCAGTACCCCCCGCTTGCGACAATTCCAGAACGCGACCGTCGGCATGAAATTGAATTTCATTTGAGTGATGATGTCATTGAAAAATATCTCCCAGATATCTTCCGAAAGCCGAACACTCACTGCAGGCGTTATCTGAAGGGATATATCGACCTCGTCTTCCGGTTTGAAGGCCGTTACCATATTGTCGACTGGAAATCAAATTCACTTCATCCCTTCAACCAGGAAACCATTGAACAGTGCATCATCGATAATCAGTATGACCTTCAATACACCATCTACTGGGCAGCTCTGGTGGAGTGGCTAAAAAAGATCCTTCCTGATTTCGACCCCGAGGTCCACCTCGGAGGAGTGTCCTACTACTTTATTCGTGGCATCAGAATGACCGAATCTGGAAAAGGAATATTTCACCGAAGTGCCGCTGATCTCTCCAGAAATCTCCAGACTGCTGTTGTTCAGACAAACCCGGGATCGAAATTGTGAGCATAAAATCAACGGTAATGCAGCTGCTTGCGAACGCACTTCATACTGAGGCGCTCACCCCGCTTGCGGTTCAGTCGATCATCGATATCGCCGAGGTGTGCGCCATCACATCCGCCGCTGATATATTTATACTGGCGTCACTCTTTGCCGAAGAAGAATCGGGCAGCATCTCCCTCAAACTCAGCCCGCCTGGCCTCTCTAACCATCTCAGGCAGCTTGGCATAAAGGGTCTTAAGGCTGATGAAATCGAGACCATCCTGAATCGTACAGAGAATGAAGACATCGATCATCTCTTTTCCGGGCAGAATTGTAAAAACATATCTCCAGTTATCTCACTCTTCAAACATCAGGGTTGCTGTCATTTATCATTCCGGAAACATCGCGAGGCCGGCCTGGATATTGAACGATGCCTGGAGGAACGCTTTGCCCTCGACGATTCACCAGTCAATACAGAAACTCTTCAGGATATCTTTCACCAGATATTCAACGAATCATCTGTGCTGCATCATGGAAAGATCCTCGATCTCAACATTGAACAGAAGATCGCCATCGCATTGGCACTGACCAAACGGAACCTGCTGTTGACCGGAGGTCCCGGAACAGGAAAAACTTCTGTCGTCGTCTCGATGCTGCGTGCATTCTCATGGTGCGGCCTTCCTGCTGAGCAGATGCTTGTTGGCGCGCCGACCGGACGTGCAGCCCAGCGGCTTACCGAATCGATCCGTTCATCGATCCAGTCAATAAAGAATCCTTCCGACAAAGACACCGCTCTGCTGCGGATCGAGGGGCAGTCGCTGCATCGAATGCTGAAATACTCCCCTTCCTTCAGCCGGTTCCTGAAGAATGAAATGAATCCACTCGATGCCTCTGTCGTCATAGTCGATGAAGTATCGATGGTCGATCTTTTTCTGATGCGGTCACTGCTGAAAGCGTTGAAAAGGGAGTGCCATCTGGTATTTGTCGGGGATCGTGACCAGCTCCCGTCCGTCGGCATAGGGGGGCTGCTGACAACCTGGATTCCCAATCACTGCAAGATGGACTTTACCCTGCCGATGGCGGAACAACTGCAATCCATCATTCCCGAACTGCCTGCAGGCATACCCGTGAATCCGGAGAGCCGCGATCAGCTGGCCATCCTGAATACCACCTTCAGGACAAAATCCGATATTCTTGAAATCGCTCAATCCATCAGAGATGGAGATGAGAGCATGATCGATGGGCTTCGCGGACGGAAAATAAATTCAAAAGATTTTAATAATAACCCAATCAATGAACTGGAAGGCATCTTCTGGATTGAGGCTGGCAGTGGCTCTGGAGATAACCTGCATGACCTGCTTTCGTCAGTCGCCAACCAGATTTACCAGGACATCACAGATATTTCATCTGTTGATGAAGAATCCCCCACAGAACCATCGTCTCAAGGTATGAGAATCCAGCAGCTGCTGAATCAGTTCCGGATCCTCACTGTCATGCGGCAATCGATGTCGGGATGTGAATGGATCAATGAATTCATGGCCGGCCACATCCGGAGGCAGCTCGGACTTAAACAGGCCACGCATTATTTTCCCGGAATGCCTCTGATGATCACCCGCAACTCCTACCAGCACAACCTGTTTAATGGAGATGCAGGCCTGGTGATCAAATCACGGCTCCCTTCCCGGCCTGGAGGCCTTTGTGTTGCATTCCCCAGCGGCGAAGAGGCTGCCACTTTTCCCCTTTCAGGCCTTCCAGCCCATGAACCGGCTTATGCAGTGACAGTGCACAAAAGCCAGGGGTCCGAATATGACCGTGTGCTGCTGATCATGCCAGAGAATCCCGGCCACCCCCTTTTGACACGTGAGATTATTTATACCGCTCTGACTCGGGCCAGGCAGGCGGTCATCCTCTACGGCAGCCTCGAAAGCTTGAACCAGGCCATCCGCAATCAGGCCAGCCACTCCTCCTGGCTGAAAGAATGGAATCGAAGGTAACCGGTCAACGTCTTGCGAAACCTCTTGACCAAAGCCCCTAAAGGGAAGAATCTTTCGGCTTATGGATGCCAAGCAGACTGTACTGATCCTGAGTCTCGTGCTGCTCCTGATTCTTGGGACCTTTGCTTTTACCGGCAAGCCAACAGAATCTCAGAACGGGCGCATGGTTTTGGATTTATGGCACCCCTGGGGAGGGCCGATCGGGGAGGAGTTCCGCAACTTCATCCACCGTTACAATCAGTCAAACGATAAAGTTCAGATCGATCCTCTCTTCACCCCCAATGACCTTTCCGCCAACCAGAAATTTTTCCTTTCTGTCGCGGGCGGATCGCCGCCGGAGATCACTTTTGTCGATGGCCCCCAGGTGGCTGAATGGGCGGCGCGGTGGCGCGCTGGAGTCCATCGATGACCTGATGGCGGAGTATGGGGTTTCCAACCAGGATTTCTGGGACCTTGCGCACGACAGAATCAATACAACGGAAAAACTTATGCTCTGACCTACTGCGCCGACCCGAACTTTGCGCTGGCCTGGAATAAGGAGCTCTTCAAAAAAGCCGGACTCGATCCCGAGCGAGGCCCCGAACCATAGCCGAGCTGGATGAGATGGCGGAGAAATTGACCAAAATGGATTCACGGGGCGATCTGGAGACGATCGGCCTGATTCCCTGGTCGGTATATGGCAGCGAAAATTCATTATTCACCTGGGGATGGTGTTTCGGCGGGGAATTCTACAACCCGGAAACACGGGAGATTACCTGCGACTCACCGCAGATACTGGCGGCCCTCAAGTGGATGCTCTCTTATGCTGAAAAATTCGGGATCGTGAAGATCACAGCCTTCATTCAATCCCAGCAGGGGTTCGGCACCGGCCCGCTTGATCCTTTTCTGACCGGAAAGGTGGCCTTCCTGGCTGTGCATGTTTCGGTGGTCAGGCTGTATGCCAAATACAAGCCCGATCTGGACTATGGCCTGGCGCCTCTGCCGGGTCTCAATGAGGGTGAAGAGGGAAATGGTTCCTGGGTGGGGGGATGGTGCATTGGCATTCCCAAAGGGAGCAAACATCGTCGAGAAGCCTTCGAGTTCATGAAGTGGCTGTGCACCTCCGATCAGGGAACACGATCCAGTTATGAAACCAGCGGTTCTTTCCCTGGCTACACAAAGGCTCCGGTGCTCGAGGATATCGCCAGAGAGCCGAAGAAAGCGATCTTTCTGGATATCCTGAAGAAGACCAGGCATCAACGCCCGGTCATGCCTGCCCAGGCATATTACATGGGGGCCATCCGCCGTGCTGTGGATTATTCACTCAACAACTTGAAGACGCCTGAAGAAGCCCTGAAAGAGGCGCGTGAGCTGACGGAAAAAGAGCTCCACCGTGTCGAGCAGCAGTTCGGAGAGGCTTCGGCTGGAAAGGGTTCCTCATGAAGCGGAGCCAGTCGGATTTCATTGCCGGCTTCCTGTTTGCGCTTCCCTACCTGATCGGGTTGTGTGTCTTTGCGCTGTATCCAATCGCCATGTCATTCTACTACAGCTTCACACGTTATGACATTTTCTCAAGCCCGGAGTGGATCGGACTGGCCAATTACACCGAGTTGTTCGGCGACCGATTTTTCTGGACTTCCATCTACAACACCCTTTATTACACCTTCATTTCCGTGCCGCTGGGGATGCTGGTGGCAGTTGCTGCTGGCATTGCTGTTGAATGTCAAAAGTTCCGGGGCAGTCTTTCTTCCGGACTCTCTTTTTTCCTGCCATCGATCACCCCCCTGGTGGCGGCTTCGCTGCTGTGGCTGTGGATATTCAATGCACGCTTCGGGCTGCTCAACTCTGTCATCACACCAGTCCTGGATTTTCTGAATGATTTTCTGGATTCCAGCCTGACCGCACCTGGATGGCTGGCCGATCCAAGCTGGTCGAAGCCGGCACTGATCCTGATGAGCCTGTGGGGAGTGGGTGGGACCATGGTCCTGTACCTGGCGGCCCTGCAGGATGTCCCTCAATCGCTCTATGAAGTGGCGGAGCTGGATGGCGCCGGCCCGTTCCGGAGGTTCCTGTCAGTCACACTCCCGATGATTTCACCGGTCCTCTTTTTCACCCTGGTGATGGGCCTGATCGCAGCATTCCAGGTCTTCCTTCAGGCTTATGTCATGACCGCCGGAGGGCCAGGAGATTCGACCACCTTCTACTGCCTGTACCTGTTCAACAACGGGTTCCTGTATTTTCGCCTGGGGTATGCATCGGCGATGGCCTGGATCCTGTTTCTCCTTGTGATCGCAGTCACCTTCCTGGTGTTCAAAACCACCGGTCGTTATGTTTATTACGAGGGAGAAGGCGCGTGAAACCCCGGCATCCGGCCACTGTGATAATGGTGTATACCCTGCTCGGGCTGTTTTCGCTGGTATTCGCTTTTCCGATGGCCTGGCTGCTGGTGACTGCGCTGAAACCGGAAGATCTGATCTTCCAATATCCCCCTGTCTGGGTTTTCCCACCAACCCTGAAGCATGTGAAGGATGTGGTCGGGGGGGATGTCTTCCACTTCAAAACCTATCTCGCCAACAGCCTGTTTGTGTGTGAGATGACAATTCTGGGGACGATTCTTTCCTGTTCGATGGCCGCCTACAGTCTGGCACGCATCCGCTGGAGCTGGCGGCAGCCGGTTTTTGTCATCATGCTCTCGACCATGATGCTGCCGGCACAGGTGACCATGATCCCTGTGTTTGTCCTGTTCAAGCAACTGGGATGGATCAATTCCTTTCTGCCACTGATTGTTCCGGCTTTTCTGGGGAGTCCGTTTTTTATCTTCCTTCTCAGGCAGTTTTTCATGACAGTGCCGCAGGATCTCATGGATGCCGCCACAGTGGATGGCTGTGGGCACATGCGCATCTGGTGGCAGGTGATGATGCCTCTTTCCAAACCGGCCCTGGCGACAGTCGGCCTGTTCGCATTTCTCTCAGCCTGGAATGATTTCATGGGGCCGTTGATTTATCTTCTCGACGAAAACCGTTACACCCTCTCCCTCGCCCTGGCGATGTTCAGGAATCAGTATGACACCCAGTATGGGCCGATGATGGCGGCCAGTGCGATCATGACACTCCCGATTATCGTGCTGTTCTTCTTTACTCAGCGGACTTTCATCCAGGGTGTGAAAATGACTGGCCTGAAGGGATAGACCGAGAGCACATCCCGAAGGGGCAGGTATTCGCTCAGATTAGAACGGGTTGAGAATCAGGCGGCAGCGCGTTTTGCGATCGGGACAAACAGCTCGATCACCTCGAGGCATTCACTCGGGCGTTCCAGCAGCACCGCATGGCCGCATCCCGGAAACAGGAAGGTGCGGCAGAGCGGGCAGTTCTCACGGAAGTACCGCGATTCCTCATGCGTATCGACCTGGCCATCCTCCTCACCCCCAAGGTAAAGCACAGGGGTTTCGATGCCTTGAATCTCCTGCCTCATATCAAAAGCGGCCAGCAGTCTCAGGCGCCAGGGGACCTCTTCGAGGTGCCATTGGAGAGGATCTCATCGATGCTGTTTTTCTGGATCTTTGCGGGATTCTTACGGGCAAGCCGGTTGAGAGAGCGGCGGACAACCTGTTTGCGCCACTTCCCCGGGCAGGAATCCCACAGCCGTGCGGTTGTGAGGAGCTTAAAAGGCGAAGGGGCCTTGGAGAAACCACCTGCAAGGATAACCCCCTGGGTTACCTGGGGGTGGCGCCGGGCGATGGAGAGGGCAATGGCTGCCCCGAATGAATCTCCCAGCCAGATGATGCCGGACTGCTTCTTCTCCGGAAGCGCGGATACACACCCATCCGCCAGTTCTTCGAGTGTCAGACGGCTATGCCCGGGATAATGAAGTTGGGTTATCGAGAAACGTGTTTCCGCTTCAGACAGAAACTGATTTGCCAGAGCGCCCAATCCATCGATACCGGGAAGATAGACAATCAAAGGCTGACCGTCCCGGTTCTGAGACACAGTTCGAAACATGCGTTGTTAACCCCTTGCTGCGATGTCAAAATAAAAATAAAAAGATCGGCAACGGGAAAGCTTTTTTACCCCAGAGCCCATCGACTTTCCCTGACGCTCCATCCACAGGAGCGCTGCCCGGAAAATTACCACAGTTCGAAATCCTACCCGAGACAGGGGTTCTGTCAACTGGTAAAAGCAGCTTTAACAAGAATTTTCTATCGAAACTACACATTTCCGCCATTTTAACCAAATTCGCTGAAAAACGGCTGTTTTTCCACATTGAGTAGCCCGGGAATGACCCCAATCCATTCCAGTACAGGCGGATTTCCAGCCCTCCAGGCGGCCCCGGTCTCTCCCAGTGGATTCAGCGCCCCGGAGATGAAAGCGGGATAGTCGATCCGCAGGCCTTGAAGAGACTGATACGGGCAAATTCCTCTGCGGGAATCGATGGCCCTGAACGCGAGCAATATTGGTCGAACCAGCCTGTCAGGGTCTCGGAGATCTGGTCGGCATTCATCATTTCGATCTGGGACCGTTGCAGCATGCCAAGAACCTTTCCGCCCTGGAGAAGCGCAATACATGGAGAAGAAGGAGGAAATCCAACCAGGTAATCTCGGGCCCGTGCAACAGCGGCTTTCTCCTGTCCCGCAAACACAGTCGTAAAACGATGGGGAATCTTGCTATGCTGGAGGGCCTGCATCGCCCCGGGGCGTGCATTTCCCGCTGCACAGCCACACACAGAATTGATCACCAGCAGGACTGGACCGGACTCATTTTGAAAGACCTCATCCACTTTTTCCGGGGTCAGCAATTCCTCGAATCCGACTATGATGAGCTCGTCACGCATCGGCTGAACAGCTTCCTGGTCATAAGTCGGGGCCAGCATCTTCGGATTGGTCATGATCTGTCACTTCCTCCATTCAAACAGGTTTACGGGCGTTAAAATGATTGAACGACATAATGGCGCTCGGTGCCCTTGATATTTCAGTTTAAGTTCGAATTCATCCGGTATCAAGGTTTGGGGCCCTATCTGGCCTGAATGCCAAGTTGCCTTGGAAGGCGGTTGATGGTAATCCTATTGTCTGATTGCGGCTCCAGAATACGAATTGATTTTCAGGCAGAATGAGGCCCCTTGAATCGTGTGTGGGATTCAGTTTGCCGGTTTGTCTGATAGATTGCACGGGAAAAAATACCTCCGGGAAAAATAAAGGAAACGAGGTTGGTTTGTCATGGCGCTTTTTCAGAAATTTGAGGATCCGAAACAGGGGGTGCCCATCAGCATCGAAAATGGTGCAATCAAGGTCCCATCCAATCCGATTGTTCCGATCATCATCGGGGATGGAATCGGCACCGATATCACACCGACTGGAATGAAGGTGCTCGATGCGGCTGTCGCGAAAGCCTACAGCGGGGAACGCAAAATCGCCTGGTACGAAATCTATGCGGGCGAGAAGGCTTTCGAGAAATTCGGAGAGTGGATTCCTGAAGACTCGTTTGAGGCCATCCGCCAGTTCAAGGTTGCATTGAAGGGGCCTTTGACCACTCCGGTGGGAGGTGGAATCCGCAGCCTCAATGTGACCCTGCGCCAGGTGCTCGATCTCTTCGCCTGTGTCCGGCCGGTCCGCTATTTCGAAGGAGTCCCCTCGCCGGTCAAAGAACCGCACAAACTCAATGTGGTGATTTATCGTGAAAACACCGAGGATGTGTATGCCGGAATCGAATCCGCTCAAGGTGAAGAAGTCACTCTCAAAGTGATCGAGTTTCTGAACAATGCCTACAAGAAAAAAATCGCTCCTGACAGCGGGATCGGAATCAAACCGATTTCAGTCAATGGCTCCAAGCGCCTGGTGCGCGCAGCCATCACCTACGCAATCCGCCAGAAGAGGCAGTCGGTCACCCTGGTGCACAAAGGGAATATCATGAAATTCACCGAAGGGGCATTCCGCGACTGGGGCTATGAGGTGGCCCGGGAAGAATTCCCCGGCCAGCTGGTCTCCGAGGCAGACCTGTATGACAAACAGGGAGGAAAGCCTGAGTCCGGCCAGGTCATCATCAAAGACCGTATCGCCGATGCCATGTTCCAGCAGCTGCTGCTTCGCCCGGACGAATACGATGTCATCGCCACCCCGAACCTGAATGGAGATTATCTTTCGGATGCCTGCGCAGCCCAGGTGGGCGGGCTGGGGCTTGCTCCAGGAGCCAACATGAACCTCGAGCTGGCCCTGTTCGAAGCCACCCATGGGACCGCGCCGAAATACGCCGGCCAGGACAAAGTCAATCCCGGATCATTGATCCTTTCGGGTGTCATGATGCTCGAGCATCTCGGCTGGCAGGAAGCGGCGGATCTGGTAACCCATGGAATGGAGAAAACTATTTCCCAGAAACGTGTCACCTATGACCTCGAACGGCAGATGGAAGGAGCCACACTTCTGAAGTGTTCCGAATTCGGCCAGGCCATCATCGAAAACATGTAAATCGAAACTGGATTTTCAGGGATGATGCCGGGGGGTGGGATGCAGGTTCCACCCCCTGTTTCATTTTAAGCCCACTCCTTAAACCGGGGCCGATGTGTCACCATTCTTCGACAAACGCTCCCGGAGGTTGATTTATCATGACAAGTGGTTTGCGGCTGATCCTATTCACTCTGGCGATTCCCGCCACAACCTGTCTGGCTGTCGATATCCCCCGTGCTGAACACCCGCGCCCCGATCTTCAACGTGAAGCCTGGATGAACCTGAATGGGGTCTGGGATTTTGCAGAAACCGATGATGGCGAACAGGATTTTTTGAACAGTCCTCTGCCGGATAAAATTGTTGTGCCATTCTGCCGCGAAAGTTCTCTTTCAGGTTTGAAGCGAACCGGCTTTGTAAAGTATGTCTGGTACCGCAGGGCTTTTTCAGTTCCCGCCGACTGGCAGGGTAAAAGGGTCCTGTTTCATGTCGGTGCCTGTGACTGGGAAACAACCGCCTGGGTGAATGGTGCCGAAGTGGGAACTCACCGGGGTGGTTCGACTCCCTTTTCATTCGATATCACAGACGCACTGCAAAACGGGGAGAATGTCATCACCCTCAAGGTCTATGATGACCATCGCACCGGCCTGCAGGGCAGCGGAAAACAGTCCGACAAACTCGAATCCTATGGCTGCATGTACACCCGCACCACTGGAATCTGGCAGACTGTCTGGCTCGAAGCGGTGAATGCCACACACCTCGAAAGTTTTTATGCCATCGGGGATCCACACAGCGGGCGGGTCATGCTGCATGCACGTGTTTCCCCTCCGAGAGAAGGGGCGGTGCTGGAGGCGGAAGCCTTTGGCAGAGGGAAAGTCTGTGGGAAAAGCGAGTGCGCCAGTGGAGTGGGGCCAGACCCACCTGAACCTGGCTCTCTCTGAAAAGCATCCCTGGACCATCGAGAACCCCTTCCTTTACACCCTCATGATGAAAGTCACCGCCGGCGGCAAAGTGGTCGATGAAGTCACCAGCTATTTCGGATTGCGCAAAGTGGAAATCAAAGGGCGCGCCATTCTCCTGAATGACCAGCCGGTCTTCCAGCGCCTGGTTCTCGACCAGGGGTTCTATCCGGATGGAATCTGGACCGCTCCCAGCGATGCGGCCCTCGAAAACGATATCAAACTTTCCATGGCTGCCGGATTCAATGGGGCGCGCCTGCATCAGAAGGTTTTTGAGCCACGGTTCCTCTATCATGCCGACCGGCTCGGTTACCTGGTGTGGGGGGAATATCCCAACTGGGGATTGAACTACCGTGACACAGGCATGGATGAGCCATTGATCCGTGAATGGCAGGATATCCTGGAACGTGACCGCAACCATCCGGCTATCATCGGCTGGTGCCCCTTCAATGAGACACCTCCCGAAGCCCTGCGAATCCAGAATATCGTTCTGGATCTGACACGAAAGATCGACCCGACCCGTCCGATTATCGATTCCAGCGGCTGGACCCATACCCACCCCGGAGCCGATGCCTGTGATGCCCATGATTACGACCAGAATCCGGAATCCTACAAAAACCGTTGGGATTCCTTCTTTCGCTTCACCGGCTGGCTCCCGCCTCAATACAACAGCGATCTGCGCAGCGGGAAAAACAAACCCTTTATGGTCAGTGAGTTCGGTGGGATCGGCTGGGCGATCGGCGAGGGCTGGGGGTATGGGAATTCCCCCAAAACAATCGAAGAGTTTTATGAACGCTTCAAGGGGCTTGTGGATGCAAATCTGGATAATCCCAATTTCTTCGGATACTGCTACACCCAGCTGACCGATGTGGAACAGGAACGAAACGGAATATACACCTATTCCCGAGAGGCGAAATTCGATCTGAATAAGCTGAGCTCCGCACAGAAACGCAAGGCGGCTTATGAGACCCAGCCCCCGGTGAATGAGAATCCCGCCACTGCCACCCGCTGGACAGCCCTGGTCTCTACCGCCCATGATCGCAAAGCAGCCGGAGTCTGGCATTACACCACCGAGACCCCGCCGGAAAGCTGGCAGAATCCGGATTTCGATGATTCGAACTGGAAGACCGGAGAGCCTGGATTCGGAAATCGTGGCGAAAAGCACCAGCTTGGAACCGAGTGGCTCACCCGGGACATCTGGCTGCGCAAGGAGTTCAATTTTGAGGGCGGGGCATTCGAGGATGCGGCCCTTTTCATCTGGTTTGACAACAAAACCGAGATCTTCCTGAATGGTGTTCAGATCTGGGAACGGACAGGCTGGAACAATGGTTACGAGATTCAGGATGTCTCTGTAGCGGTGCGCAAAGCGATTCGGCAGGGGAAGAACACCCTGGCGGTCCACACGCATCAGGATGAAGGCGGCCAGTATATCGACGCTGGACTCTTTGTCGGAATGAAACAATAAAGGTAAACTCAACGACCCGGGTGGCCGGATCAATGGCCACCCGGGCCAGAACTCATATTGTGGGCAGGGTGAAATGACTCAAGAAAATCGCAGCTGGGAAGATCGTTATCAGAAGAAAGATACCCCCTGGGACAGCGGCATTCCCTCCACCGAATTAACCCGCTGTCTGGATCAGTTTCAGATTTCTCCCTGCCGTGTGCTGGAGATGGGGTGCGGGACCGGAACCAATGCAGTCTTCCTGGCACAGAAGGGGTTCCAGGTGACAGCGGTGGATCTTTCAGGCCAGGCGATCGAGGAAGGCCGGATGAAAGCGCGCCAGGCGGGGGTTCAGGTGGATTTTCGCCAGGCCGATGTTCTCAATGCCCCTGAATTCGGCGAGCCATTCGCTTTCCTGTTCGACCGTGGTTTTTACCATGTCGCCCGGCGGGTGGACCTGGAGGGTTTCCAGAAAGTTCTGCATCAGCATTCCGAACCTGGCTCCCTGTATCTGACCCTGGCGGGAAATGCCAATGAAGCTTCTCCTGAGGGAGAAGGGCCTCCCAGGGTTCATGCCCATGAAATGTGCCTGGAACTCTCCACCTGGTTCGATCTGGTGGTGCTGCATGAATTCCGATTCGACGGAATTGTTCGAAATGGGCATCCATTCCGCCCATTGGGCTGGTCAGGCCTGTGGCGCCGCAAAGCCTGAGTTTGTGATTGACGGTTCAAGCCGAAGGATTATCCTTTCATCATCTCTCCGGCTATTGGCCTGCTGTTTCCACCCGGGAGGTTAGGACCACTGTCCTGATGGATCTCGAATATAAACCCGATGCAGCAAAGGCCTTCGAACGCCTCGAGGCCTGGTGGGAAGGTGAGATTCTGGATCGCCCGGCCATCCAGCTTTTCGCACCGAAAGAGAATCCTGCACCGCTTCCCCGTAAGAACCACGCCAGCCTGCGTGAAAAATGGATGGATGTGGACTACACAGTCGAGTGCGCTGACATCCACATCTCCAACACACACTATATCGGTGAGGCCTTCCCTGCTTTCTGGCCGAATCTCGGTCCGGATGTTCTGGCTGCTGTCATTTATGCCGAGCTGGAATTTGGTGAAGACACCAGCTGGTCGGTTCCGCTTCTCAAAGACTGGGGCCTTGTCCCTGAACTCGCTGTCCAACCGGAAAACGAATATGCAAAAACAATTCTTGCCATGACTCGCCTGGCACTCGAGGTGGGCCAGGGGAAGTTTCTGGTGGGGTTGACAGATATCCATCCGGATGCGGACCTGGCGGCTGCGCTTCGAGACCCCCAGCAGCTGTGCCTCGATCTGCTCAATGAGCCGGAGCAGGTAAAACAGCTCCTCGCCCAGCTGCGCAGCGCTTTCTTCGATTTTTACAATCTTGCCTATGACCTGATCCGAGGCCATGGGCAGACAGTCACAACCAGCTGGCTCCCGCTGGCTGCCGAGGGGCGGTATTACATTCCATCCAATGACTTCTCCTGCATGGTTTCAAACCGCATGTTCCGGGAATTTTTCCTGGAGGCCATTATCGAACAGGTGGAGTGGCTGGACCGCTCGATTTATCACCTGGATGGCCCGAATGCGCTGCAGCATCTGGACTGCCTGCTGGAGATCGAAAAGCTGGATGCGGTCCAGTATGTCTGGGGAGCGGGAAATGGCCGTGCAACCGACTGGATTCCCACCTTTCAAAAAATCCAGGATGCCGGAAAGAACCTGTGGATCCCATTTGAAGCTGATGAGCTCGACACCCTGATGGATGCACTGAAACCGGAAGGCACCATGCTGGCGGGCTGGATGTCCTGCCGGGAAGAGGCGGCATCGGTGCTGGAAAAGATTGCCCTCTGGCCGCTCAAGAAAGGCTGAAGGACCTCCCTCCCACTCCGGTGCAGCCGGGGGACCGGACATGAAACGGATGGGGTTTTCAGCCGGACCCGAAAAACAGACAATCCGCAAATATGAAAAAAGGTAAATTTGGCCTGCTGCGAATTATCGCAGGAGAAGACCGTGGGCGCCGCCTGATCAGCCCGCCGGATGACCGTATCCGCCCGACACCGGGAATGGCACGCGAAGCATCGGGAGCATGCTGCAGGAGATCATTCCCGGCTGCCAGTTTCTCGATCTGTATGCCGGCACTGGCTCTGTCGGCCTGGAAGCCCTTTCACGTGGAGCCGGGAAAGTCACACTGGTTGAAAATGACCGGGATGCACTCGCTCTGCTGCGCCAGAATGTGCGTCTCATGACACGGGTCTCCGATTGCATCATTGCCGCATCCACCGCAGCCGAACAATGCCGGGAATTCGCACGGCAGAAGAAGCAGTTTGACCTGGTGTTTGTCGATCCGCCTTATGATGTCCCCGGGGTTCCGCTGCGCCACCTCGAGGGCCTTCTGGCTCCGGGTGGTTTTCTGATTCACCAGCGCCCGGAGAAATTCCCGCCCGGGGATCCATTCCGTGGAACCAGCCTGGTCCAGTTTGACCAGCGCCGTTATGGAAAGGCGGATCTGACATTCTGGAAATTCCCCGACAAGACTGAGGAGACACCATCATCATGAAGCACCTTCGAGCGGTATATCCCGGGAGTTTCGACCCGGTCACCTGGGGGCATGTGGACCTGATTCACCGTGGGCTGACCATGGTCGATGAGCTGGTGGTGGCAGTCCTTGCCAACCCGGGAAAACAGACACTGTTCAGTGTCGCGGAGCGGGTCGAGATGCTGGAAGGCTGTGTCGGGAGCCTGCCGGGGGTCCGGATATCCCAATTCGATGGGCTGCTGGTCGATTTCGCACGGAAGGAAAAATGCAAGGCGATCCTGCGCGGCCTGCGTGCAGTTTCGGATTTTGAGTATGAGTTTCAGATGGCATTGATGAACCGGCGGCTCGATGCGGAGGTGGATACACTTTTCCTCATGCCGAGTGAAGAGCATGTCTTCGTCTCCTCCCGGATTGCCAGAGAACTGGCCCAGTTTGGAGGGGACCTCGATTCACTGGTGCCGGAGCTGGTCAAGAACCGCCTTCAGAAACGTTATCCCCTTCAATAGGCTTCCCAAACCAGTAAAATCGACTTATGTTTACAAGGTTTACCCACTCCATTTTCTGGAGTGGGGGAGAATTCTTTTTGAGTTAAGAGAAGGAATTTAGAGAAAAATGGCAAATCCAAAACACCGGCGTTCGAAAAGAAAAACCCGCATGGGGCGCTCTCATCACGCTCTCCAGGTGCCGAATCTGGTCGAATGCCCCAACTGTTCGGAAAAGATGATGCCGCATCGTGCCTGCCCTGCCTGCGGCAACTACAAAGGCCGCCAGGTTCTTGAAATCGGCTGACACCGATGCCTGTACGAGTCGCAATCGATGCCATGGGAGGGGACTTCGGCCCTCGGCCGGTCCTGGAATCCCTCAAATACCTCGCTCAGCACGAGGATCTGAAAATCATCCTGGTCGGTGATCCGGCTCTCCTCAAAGAGCCTTTGAAAGAACACCCCCAGGTCGATCTGGTCCCTTCTGGCAGTGTCATCGAGATGAATGATTCCGCCTCGGTGGCCATCAAGAAGAAATCCGATTCCTCGATCGCCCTGGCGGTCAAGCTGGTGCGGGCAGGCCAGGCGGATGCAGCCCTGTCCCCAGGCCATTCAGGCGCCACCATGGCCTGCGCGGTCACTTCGCTCGGAAGGCTCGAAGGGGTCATCCGGCCTGCGATCACCACCATTCTGCCAACTGGCAATCACCCGATCATTGTGCTCGATGTTGGAGCCAATGTGGATTGCAAGCCTGAGATGTTTGTGGATTTCGCAATCATGGGAACAGTTTATGCCGAGGAGGTTCTCGGCCGGTCGAATCCACGTGTCGGTCTCCTGTCCATTGGCACCGAAGTCAAAAAAGGAAATGAACAGACACTGGCGGCTTATCCCCTGCTGGCTCAGGCGCCGATCAACTTCTGTGGAAACATGGAGGGGCGGCAGGTTTTCGGCGGCAGCTTCGATGTGGTGGTGTGCGATGGCTTTGTCGGGAATATCCTCCTGAAGTTTGGTGAAGCGACCGCAGGGCATATCTATGCCGAACTGAAAGACCAGATCCGCCAGGTTGTCAGTGAAAATGCAGCTTCTGCCGACCTGTTGAAAAAGACTTTCGAAACCATGTTCAGGCGCATGGATCATGAAGAGTATGGCGGCGCTCCTCTTCTCGGAGTGAATGGCACCTGCCTTGTCTGCCATGGGGCAGCCTCGGGCCGGGCACTGGCAAATGCGGCTCTGATCGCCGCAGCCGCAGTCAGGCAGAATGTCAACTGCCGGATTGTGGAACGGCTGGCCATGAAGCAGAGCCTCAGAACACCCGCATAACCCGGACAAACCCTACCTAATATTAACGGTTATTTTGCATTTGAATTTTCCCCCCAAATCGGTTTAGACTTGCCGAAAGGATTGGAGAGACATGCTTCCGATAACCGAGGTTCGAATTCACCTTCTGCCAATCAGCAAGACCAACCTGAGGGCTTATGCGAGCATAACTATTTCCGGTTGTTTTGTTGTTCATGGCCTGAGGGTCCTTCAGGGAGAACATGGGCTGTTCGTGGGAATGCCACGGCGAAAGCGGGAATCCACTCCCTCTCAGGATATCGCTCATCCAATCAACACAGAAACCCGCCAGCAGATCGAATCGATGGTTATCGATGCATTTACGGAGGCGATGGCACAGCGGCCGATGCAGCCTGTGGAGCATGACCGCAACCCACCCGGACACGAGGATTGAACCCTCGCTCGATTTCGATTTTCTTTCAGTCTGGCCAGAAATCTGGATAAGGGGTTGAAGGCCCCTGTTGGGACCTGGATGGGATCACCCAGGCCCGGGCGGAATCTGTCCACAGAATTTTGGGTAGCCATAAGCCGGGCCGAGGCACTGGATTCCAAACCGGTTCCAGCGGCTCGGGAGGGTCAAACTGAGATCATCCCCCAATCCCAGCACGCGCCAGGCATACAAACCGTAATAAGAGAATGCGGGAAGCACCGCACTTCCAGGAACCTCAATACCGGGACGTTTCTTGGCAATCGGCTGAGCCTGGTTGAAGTAATCACTGCCATCTTTGGAAAAGGACAGGCTGAAGGTCTCGAACTCGCTGGTATCTGCAAAGAATCCCGGAGCAATGGACATCAGTCGCCACTCATACTGCCCAGCTCCACCAAATTTATCAATCAGGTCCTGTCCGGAAATATTCAGGCTGAAATTCGGGGCAGCGGGATCACCTGCATTCACAACATAGGCGATGTTGGCTCGCCCGGTGGTCAGGTTCGATAAAACCGCCGAATAGAAATGAGCATCGGGAACAGTTGACCAGGTCAGAGTCAACTGGGGGTTGATTGCCGGCAAAGCAATGTGCTGGTCACCGATCGGGCTAAGCGGTGCAGGGGATTCCAGTTTGTCCGCCATGAGGCCACGCAGGTTGTTCTCGGAGTCCACCCACTCCACCAGGTACTTCCGGATGGCAGGAATCTGATGCCAGAGCACTGTTGTCCCACGTGCGGCGATGCTGGGATGGATGACAGGCGGATCCCCTTCATCCGGTTCAACCGGATCGATCGGCAGAGGCGCCCCGAGGCCATTGGTTACCAGGCGCCGATTCCCGGAGCATTCCCTCGGAAAAAAGGATGGCATCCCTCTGGTCGAATATCCAGTTTCATATCGAAGTCGGCAGCCAGATCGTAAAAACGTGAATCGCTGCGTTTGTACTGCCATGCAGCTGCCAGCTGGGCGCCATCCGCCAGGTTGATGTGGCCATCGGCATTCAAATCGGCATTCCAGGCAGGGATGCCATTCAAGGCTTTTTTGTCACCTTCCAGCGAAAAATTGTGCCATGCCGGTGTTTCGACCGGTCCATAGAGGTAGAGCCGCAGAAATGTATCCTGGATCACAAAGAAGGTCCGCACACGCCAGCGGAATGAGTTCCCGAATGAGGGCGCCAGGGGAAGGGTGGCATGGACAGCCGGGGTCCCTTCCTCGCTCTTGCGGCGGTAGATGTCCACAGCATAGACCGGCCCGGAACCATTCTGCACTTCCAGACGGTCAAAAATGGCATAGAGATTATTCTTCCTGGAAATACGGGTCCATTCAAATTCGACTTTGCCATCTGAAAGCACCTGATCATCGGCAGGAGAAAGGACCGCAGGCAGCTCGGGCTGGTAATCATCCAGGGTGATGGTGAACAGAGAAGGCTCGGACCAGTTGCCGCGTGTGCCATCACGGGACAGCCCCCTGACACGCCAGGCATAAGAACCCTCCGATGTGAAATGAGAGGTGATCTGGGGCAGTGCGGAAAAATACTGTTTCGGCACCGGAGTGGCCGACACCGATGGAAGATACATCTGGATTTCCCACACCAGGAAATTTTCAAGCCCTCCCTGCCCCGGTGACCAGGTGAAAACAAACTGCTTGCCGATCGCTTCCTGGCCATACATCGACCCATCCGCAGGGGTCAGAAGTTCAGGCGATGGAAGTGGATGATAACGGGGGAGCTGGTCACGAATGCTGAATAAACCCAGGAAAGACAACAGGTCTTTGGAATTGATTTTCCCATCCAGTTTGGCAGGCGCCAGATCGGCTTCCGGATTGAAAGTGGAGTTGGCCTGCCCGGTAAACCAGTAGGACGCAAATGCGAAAAAATCTTCCGATCCATAATCGGAATCGCCGGAGTAATCGATATTGGTGTAGGGACGGTCACTGGTCGCGGCTATCTCGAATTTCCTGGGAGGAGAGAATTCTGCTCGATCCACCCCGAAGCGCGCCTGAACACGGAAACGGTAGTCTTTGCTTCGAAAGGTGAAAAAAAAAGGGACAGTGACGATCCCATCTCCGACCTGAGTATCGGTCACGATATTCAGGTTTTCCGCATCACGAACATATCCATCCGCATTGAGGTAGATGCCCGATAAGGTGATCTCCACTGCATAAGTTGTTGCACCTGGAACTTCCTCCCACATCAGAGGAAATGGGGATGTGGTGGAAATAGTCTGGCCCTCGTATGGAAAAAGCAAAACCGGAGGGGTGGCGGTAACCACATCTTTGGAGACCGCCTCTGCTTCAGCGGAATACCCCAGAAAAAAACCGCCCAGTGAATGCAGCCAGTCCACTCCAGGCCCTTGGATCCCTTTTCCGGATTTCATGAAAGCCAGAGTCACAGAAAAAGAGCGCCGCACACTGTTGGAATCAATGAAACCATCCGCCTTGGCGATCACTTCCCAGGTCAGATTTCCGCCACCCGCCAGATCCTGCTCGAATTGAGATCCGGTGATGGGGAACTCGGTCAGGGTGGTGGAATATGTAAATTCCTGGCTGGTTGTCTCATTGCGTACAAAAAGTTCATAGCGCTCGGCCAGCGGAACTGGAGACCAGCTGAAGTTGATTGAGTCTCCAGGCTGGTTCAGAACAAAGGTGGCGGCATCATCCGGCTTGTTCAGCTCAGGTGTCGGGAGCGGAGCCGGTGTGGGTGAGGGTCGCGCCGGCGGGAAACTCATCGCGGCCCCATGGAATTGTATGATCAGTGCCAGCAGATCGGCCTGCTCGATAAATCCATCACTGGAGACAATATCCGCCTGAGGTTCGACTGCCTCGGAGGCCTTCCTGTGCCAGTTCAGGGCCAGGGTAAACAGATCGAACTCATCGATGCGCCCATCCGGGTCAGGCGGTGGGGGCCAGATATCGGCAGCCTGGTAGTTCACCACCCGGAAACCGGCAACTGCTTCACCATTGCTGCGGACTCCACCGCTGGTAATGGTGCGGACCTCAAAACGGTACTCCCCAAACAGGGTCAGGTTCGTGATCAGAGCCTGCGGGCCGCCAACATCCAGGCGGTAATGGAGGTTCTGGAGGTTGTTTCCAAACTGGTCTTTGATTCTCTGCACCTGGACTTCATAACCCGCCGCAAATGGAACCGGATCCCACTGCATATAAAGGCCTTCATGATTGATGCGTGAAGGTGTGTATTGAATATCGACAGTCGGGCTGAGGTTCCCGGGGGGAGCAAGGGGATTGGCGCCCGGACCGGGTTTGGGAGGAACAGTAGTGGTTCCTCCAATCAGGGAAAAATTGTTGCTGTCACTCGGCTGGCTGGCTGTCAGCCCCTGGTAAGCAGTGACAACCCAGCTGTAATTTTCAGGAACCACCGAAGTTCCGGGCACCAGCGGGTTGGAGTCAGAGCTGTAAAGCACACGGGAAATTGTTGAAGTGACACTGTCAACCAGCACCCCTCCCCCCTGCAGGTGGCGAGTGATTTCGACCTTGTAGGAAGTTGCCCCCGAGACATCCGCCCAGTCAAAATCAAAACCGCTGACTGGAGCTGCCGGAACGACGACAGGGCTGCCCTGCCTTGGCTGGAGTGGAATTGGTTTGAGGTTTTGGAACTGGGCCAGCGATGGGCTGGATAACATTGCCAGGCAGACTGACACGCTGAGAAGCGTTTTCATTCTCCACATCGAAAAAATCCTTGAAAATGGAATGGGAGGTCCCATCTGGGTGCAGCGCAGCTCATCCGGCAAATCAGTTCAGACACCCTTGAACTCAATATAGCGATGGGGCCCGGGAGTGACAAGTGAATCTGCTGCCGGCAATTCATTTTTAATAGACAAAGAATTGGGAATTTGTTAAAAAAAGCCGAACGCCCATATGCAGGTGCCGTAAATACCCCTTCGGAGAGCCTGTACGATGAACACCTCAGTTAAATTATTGGTGCTTTTGGGAACGTTGTTTTTCTTCTCCAATCAAGCTATTTGCCAAACTCCCACTCCGACTCAAACACAGGCGATCCATAACATGACTGATCTTAACCTGGATGGTGTTACGAATTCGCTGGATCTGATTCTTTTCGTAAATGCATGGAACGATCGCAGCCTGGTCAACCCCACTTTAACTCCCACACCAACACTTCTTCCTACGATGACTGAAACACCAATTACTCCAAGCGTGGAACTTTTAACGCTTCCTTCAGGTTCTTTTCTGATGGGGAACACAGGAAACTTTCATGACCTTTACTATTGCATGTGTGATGGCTGTACCTGTGAATTTCCGCGGCACGAGGTCAATATCGGTTATTCATTCCAAATGGGAAAATATGAGATTACCAATGCTCAGTATGCTGATTTACTCAACTGGGCTAAAGCGCAAGGGTACTTAAACAGCTCCGCTGGAGCATCTTACAGTGGCGGCGATGTTTACCATGGCGGGCAGAGGCTGATTATTCTCGATTCGCCTCAAAGCGATATCGAGTTCATTGCCCCTTCCTTCACTCCAAAGACAAGAAACAACGAATCCATGGCCTGGCATCCGGTCCATGAAGTTTCCTGGTATGGTGCAGTTGCATTCTGTAACTGGCTCTCAGAAAAAGAAGGGCAGGTCCAGGCCTATAGCCTTGCGGGCTGGTCGTTGGTTAATCGCCAGGGTGGAGGGTACCGTTTACCCTCTGAAGCTGAATGGGAATATGCCTGCCGTGGTTCCGCAGCCAACGACAAGCGATACTCACCGTTCTGGTTTGGGGACGACCCTGAATTGGAATTGTTTTCCTGTGCCTACAGCTCAATCTTTGACCAGAATATGGTGTGGTGCGCCAATGCAAATGCCTGGTCCGAAGAGGTTGGGAAAAAACAGCCAAACGACTATGGGCTGTATGACATGCATGGAAACGTGTTTGAGTGGTGTGAAGACTGGTGGCACGAAAGCTACACAGGAGCTCCGGTGGATGGCAGCCCATGGGAGGTCCCTTTCGGATTCCCCCCGGTCAAAGTATATCGGGGAGGAGATTGGATCGGGGAAGCATCGAGTGCCCGATCGTCATTTCGCACCTGGACTCCTCCAACCTGGAAGGGCGCAGCTGTTGGCTTCCGCCTTGCCAGAAGCCTATAGCGATAGTCTCTCTACACTTTGACAGAATGTTCCACCCATCATTCCCGCGCAAGCTGGAATCCATTGGAGGCATGGGAGACAATCATGGCGCTTGATTTATTCATGGGCGCCCCAGAACCCATGGCACCCCCCTCAACCCCGGCTCACGCTCCCCTCAACCCCGGCCCTTCTCCCAAGGGGAGAAGGGAGAAGCCTGTTCGTCATCCTGGCTCAACTGCTGTCATTCCCGGCACTGCTTCCGTCATTCCCAACTTGATTGGGAATCCATTGGATGGCGGGTGTGGAGTGCTCGGTCGTCATGGATCCCCGCTTTCGGGGGCGAGGATGACGAATATAGGGTGCGGGGATGATGTATAGGGTGCGGGGATGACGAATAGGGAGCGGGGATGACGAATAGGGTGCGATGATGATGAAGAAGAGCGAAGACCATTGGATGGGTGGGAATGAGAGGGGGCAGGGTAGGCGCACATGCCTCATTCCCTGTCAGGGGGCTGGCTGCGAGGTCAAACTGAATCTGTATAATTTCCCCGATGGAACCGTCAAACCATCCAGGCCACTGAACCCTTCGGTAATGACGGGAAGCCGAAGAACTTCCTGCCAGACGATGCTCTCCGGGACATACCTCCGCAGTTCCTCGAAACGCGCAGTGGTGTACAGAGGCGCTGCCAGCAGACCGGGTAACAGACTCTGAGCAATCAAAGCAGCCATGGCATCCCGGTTGGAGAAGAAGTAACGGCCATTCACTTCATAGATGCCCAGCAAAGGCTTCCCCTTGAGCGATTTCGATTGAACCGAGGGCATATCCTCCTTCAGAAGCAGGCTCAGGGTGGTGTGGTGGAGCGGGATGGCGGGTGTTCCCTTCTCCATCTTGTCAAAAAAATCGCCCGGGATGCCTTCTCGATCCAATGTTTTCTCATACCAGGGCGTGGTCAGGAAGGCTTCGGAGAAGAGCTTTACAGACTGGCCCCGTTTTGCAACCTCTTTCTGATAAAGCAGAGGGAAGTATGTGTAATCCTGAGGCTCGTTCATCCGGGATGAAACGGCGAACAAGGTGCTCCCGGGGGGAATCTCATCCAGGGTCCTGCGGGAGATGCGTTCAGGTGTTTCCATGAGGACAGCACCCGGCTTTTCCATATTGAATGCCACGGGAATGATGAAACAGGCCGCCAGAACCAGCCCGGCGGCCGGGAGCCGTGGATCAAAATCTCTTGAACGCTCCAGCAGGCAGCCCCAACCCAAGCCGATTCCCAATGCAACCAGGCAGAGCGGGAGGAAATGAAAGGATTCACGATCGCCCACCTGGTATTGAACGACAAAAAGGCCGGAAGGAACCAGGCGGTCAGGCTCGACACAAGCAGCCTGGCGCTGCGCTGGTACAACCAGAACACACCCGGAACAATCAGGAAGCTCGACAGTAAGAATTGATGCCACCAGAGATGCGGTATGGATGAGATTTCAGCCAGAATCACCCGCCAGGGGTGTCCCGCCAGGCCCTTTTCATAAGCAAGCCACAGCTGCATCCGTTGCACCTTCTGGTCGATGCGGAATTGCTCTGCTGAAAAGATTCTCCAGAGATTCTGCAGGCTGGAAGGATCTTCCCAGTTTAATGGGGGAGAACCTTGCGCCCGCATGAAAAGGAGCGTGTAGGGCAAAAAAAGACAGAAGCCAAAGACAAGCCCCGAGAAAAGGGTCATCCGCAGGGAGATTGTCTGTTCACGCAGCCTTGGAATCAAGGACAACCCCAGACCGGGGAGCATCAATCCAAGAAGACGGTGATGCCCGACAGCGAACCCACACAGCCCGGCGAGGAGGATCAGATGGAGCGCAGTCCCGGCATCGGCAAAACGAACCGCCCGCCAGAGGATCCCGGCCAGAAACAGAAACGAGAGGGCATACACCTCTGCCAACGAGGACTGTCTCTGGAAAATGGGAGAGGCGATGAGTGAAAGGATTCCAAGACGCCAGCCCAGGGCGATCCAGAGGCGGTCTTTCCGGACAGGCATGACCCGCAGCAGAAAGAAAACCCCGAGGAGGGTGCTTGTTACCGAAAAAAGATTCCCTTTCCAGGCAACCGAACCGAAAGGAAGAAGGAAAAACCAGTCCAGAAGGACCAGGTAAAGTGGATACCCGGTCGGATGCGCCACCCCCTTGCAGCGTGCAGCTGTGAGGAGCTCAGGACCATCTCCCCACCAGAGAAAAGGATACATGTTATCGATCAGAAACAGCCCGATCAGGAGGAGAAGCAGCGGATCCAGCCATTCGAAACAGAGGCATTTCCAGCCGGGAACCGGCCCAGCCGGGGCGGTTTGCCCTCCACTCTGAGCCTCCTGCCCGGGGGTCGTGGGAACAGCATGGCTTGAACCCCAAAAAAATATCTGGCTTCTGGAAGACATTTCGTCTAGACTTTAACCTGATGGTCTGAGGAAAGCACCCCAGCCTCGGTGTCTCCCTTCACGATTCCCGGAAAGCCGATTGCTTGAACGAGAAGTTGAGTGAGTGGATCCTCTCAAAGTGGAGCGAGCTCCCTGTGTGAATAGAAGGAGTTGTTGGATGACGGAAACAAGTGTTGTCAGTGCCGGAGAAATGATTCGAAACCTGGCCATTATCGCCCATATCGATCATGGGAAAACCACATTGATCGATGCGATCCTGAAGGAATGCGGAACCTTCCGTGAAAACCAGGAAGTCCAGGAGCGCGTGATGGATTGCAATGACCAGGAACGCGAGCGTGGAATCACCATTTTCGCCAAAAGCGCCACAGTGCGATGGCGGGATTTTCAGATCAACATTGTGGACACACCTGGACATGCCGATTTTTCCGGAGAAGTGGAACGGACTCTCGGGATGGTGGATGGCTGCCTTTTGCTGGTGGATGCCGGTGAAGGCCCGATGCCTCAGACACGTTATGTTCTCAAGCGCGCCCTGGCACTCGGACTTCACCCGATTGTCATCCTCAACAAAGCCGACCGCCCCAACTGCGATCCGGATGACACGCTCAACAAGGTGTTTGACCTTTTTCTCGAGCTGGGCGCCACCGACAAACAGGCTGAGTTTCCACACCTGTATGCATCCGCCCTGGAAAGATGGGCGGCCCGCGAGCTCACCGATCCACGCAATGGCCTTGAGCCATTGTTTGAGGTGATCAGTGAGCATGTGCCTGCGCTCCGGGGAGATTGAAGCCCCATTCCGGATGCAGGTGACCACACTCGACTGGAATGAGTATGTGGGGCGCCTGCTGGGCGGAAGAGTGCTCGATGGGGAAATCCGCCAGGGCCAGCCGCTGGTCCGCGTTCCGATCAATGGGGGCGACCCCCGCCGGTTCACCCTGACCAAAATCTGGGGGCATGAGGGGATGAAGCGTGTCGAACGCTCCCGTGCTGCCGCCGGTGAAATTCTGTTTCTGGCTGGTTTGGAAGAGGTCGAGATCGGCGATACGATCTGTTCAATCGACCGGATTGAAGCCCTCCCTCCCCTGGAAATCGATGAACCTACAGTCTCGATGACTTTTCTTGCAAACAACTCCCCCTTCGCTGGCAAGGATGGCAAAGCGGTCACATTGAAGCAGATTCTCGAACGGCTCAACAAAGAGATCCGCACCAATGTCTCACTGCGGATCCGGGAGCTTGGCCAGGATGGAGTCGAGGTCAGCGGGCGTGGGGAGCTGCACCTTTCAGTATTGATCGAGACGATCCGGCGCGAGGGATGGGAGCTGCTGGTTTCCCGTCCGCGAGTGATTTTTCATGAGCATCATGGACAGAAGCTCGAGCCGATCGAAGTCCTGACCATCGATGTTCCGGATGAATTTGTGGGCGCGGTCATGGAGAAAATCTCAATGCGCCGTGCGGAAGTCAAAGAGATGCACCATGGACAGGATGGAAGGGTGCGCCTTGAAGCCCTCATCCCCACCCGTGGCTGGTGGGATATCGTTCCGAGTTCATGACCGACACACGGGGGCTTGGAATTCTGGCCTCACGGTTTCTGGAGTATGGTGAATTTCGT
>LMZT01000140.1 GCA_001567115.1 Candidatus Hinthialibacteria bacterium OLB16
GCCTGAGGAGTTCTTCCGGGATCAGGTCCAGAGGAGCAAGGTCCTGCTCATAACTTTCCGTAGTTTCTTCAGCAGCTGCGGGTGGAAGTGTTTCGCTGGAAGGTGGCACCGATGGCGATGGGATGGAGGGAGCTGCCTGGGGTTGCTGCCCCTGGGTGCTCAAGCGCCGTGATTTGAGAACCGGACTGGTCAGAGCCGGTCCCATATCGGCATACCCGAGATCCCCGGTTGCAGTTGAAATGCGTGCGGGAAATCCGGCCCGGCGGGCTTTCTCGAGCGCTTTTCCGGCCATGTACTGGTTCGGAAAAGGCCCCATGTGCACGACTCGATTAGCACCTTCTTCAGATACCTGGATTCGCCCCTTGAGTTTGACCCGTGCATCCCTTTCGGCGCGAGCGGCAACCTCTGCCGAGGGGGTTCTGACCAGCTCGACTCTCCAGCTTTCTGTTGATCCTCCTGGAGCGCTGGTCAGGATGAGTTCTTCGGGCGGGGCTGAGACAATGCCTGCCACAAGCGGGGCGGCACGATGGAAATCCGGGGCTTCGACCACAGCCAGCATATAGGTGCCGGCCTGCAATTCCTTCCCCTCAGTTTTACGCCCATCGATGGCCACCTGAAGAGGCCCATCGCAGCGAATTTCAATCTGTTTGGCGCGTGCCAGGCCGACCCTGACATTCTCTTCTCCGCTGGCTTGCTGGCCGAGCAGGACAATTCCCACCAGCAGAAAGGATAACAAACGCCTGATGTTCGATTCAGTTTGCATGGCATCCCCCTCAAGATGCACCCAGTTTCGTTTCCCCATGGGATATTGAATCCAACAGAATTTCAGTTGGAGTTCCTTTCCGCAAAAGCCAGGCCTGCCGCCCCGATGATACCCGCATCGACACCCAGCTGAGCACCAACCACATCCACACTCTGCACCCGTTGGTGATACACACGCCGGCGAAGGTGTTTCCGAATCGGTTCGAACAGCATTTCGCCGAGCAGCGCCCCGCCGCCGCCAATGATAATGACAGCCGGGTTGAGTGCGATCACGGTTGAGCCGATCCCGACACTCAGATAAAAAGCCGCCCGCTCGATCACATGCCTTGCGAGCGCATCTCCCTGAGCGGCAGCTTCCCCAACAGATTTGCAGGTGATCTCATCAGGACTCATTCCTGACAAGATCGAGTTATCATGGATCTCCGCCGCCTGGCGGGCATAAGTGGCAATCGCATTGGCGGACGCGTAAGATTCCATGCAGCCATGATTCCCGCAGGGACAGTAGATCCCCTCGGGTTCAACTGTCACATGGCCCAGCTCCCCGGCAAATCCCCAGGCGCCATGAAATACCTTTCCGCCGATCACCACACCGCCACCGATGCCGGTCCCGATGGTGTAGCCCACAGCCACAGAGGCATCACGCCCCGCACCGGAGCGCGCTTCAGCCAGCACAAACACATTGGCATCATTATCGACACGAGTCGGCAGCCCGAGCTCGGCTTCAAAAATCGAACGCATCGGGGTCCCATTCAGACCAGGAATATTGACAGCCCCGGCGACCAAAGCCCCAGTCTTGAAATCAAACACTCCCGGAGAACCGATTCCGATTCCGATAATCTGTTCGGATTGAATGCCTTCCGGCAGCTCCGACAGGATTTGGCGGCATAAGGCAATCATCCGGGCGACCACATATCCCCCGCCTTTTTCAGCTTCGGTTGGAACTTTCCATTCACGCAGCAGTGTTCCATGCGCTGAAACCACTCCTGCTTTGATCCCGGTTCCTCCCAGATCGATCCCCAGGGCATATTCAGATGATGATGAGGCAGTCATGCTCGATCCTTGAGACGTTATTTCACCGAGTTTCATTCAGTTCCCGGAGTCTGAATTGGGTTTTCTTTTTAATAAAGAACATTACTTTCATACACTCAACTCATAGATATTCGCATGTTCTGTTATATACGTCAAGACTCCATTTTTCTTTTTCGCACAGTCCAGACCATCAGCTCTTTCAGGGATCGAGACCAGGCCAGGCCAATTGTCAGCTCTCATAGACACAATCAATTCCAATAGATATCATAAAAATGGATGAGGGAACTCAATAACCTCGATTTATCCCCAACCCTCGATGCATCATTGGAGGAAAGTTCATGAAGACGCTGTCGCGTTTCGTCTTGGTGTCATCCCTGCTTGTGGTGTGCTGCCTGAGCATCACACTGGGAGTGCAGAAGACGGTGTATGCCCTGGATCACCTGCGCAACTCTGATGAAGAAATGCGCCAGCTGGTCACTGTTTATGACGAAGTGCTGAAAAACTATGTGGAGATCAAGGATGCTTCCCCGGCGGACCTGATGGAAGGCGCGATTGTGGGGATGCTGCAGACCCTGGATCCCTACAGCCAGTATTTCCCCCCCGCGGAATACAAGAAATTCAATGAAGCCACCCAGGGTGAGTTCGGCGGGCTGGGGATCCGCATCATTCTTGCACGGCCGGATGCACGCTGGCTGCCGGGCTGGCTGACTGTTGTCGAGCCAATCAAGGATACCCCGGCGACACGCTGCAAGGCGACTCTGGAAGGCAAAGAATTTGTCGGGCTCAAGCCGGATGACAAGATCGTGAAAATCGGCAAGGACCCCACCCGGACCATGTCGCTTGAATCTGCGGTCGATAAATTGAAAGGCCCTCCCGGGACCACTGTCACCATCCAGATCGCCCGCAAGCCCACCGAAGGGAATCCGGTCCTGCTCGATTTTGTGATCGAACGCGCGATCATCACGGTTCCCCCGGTCGATGACAAAGACATCCGGATGATCGATGACGACATCGGGTATATCTGGCTGAAAGACTTTACCAGCCATGCTCATGAAGTGATGGAAAAGGCGATCAGTGACCTCAAAGGCCAGGGGATGAAGGCCCTGATTTTCGACCTGAGAGATAACACAGGCGGGCTATTGCCGGTTGCCATCGAAATCTGCGAAAAATTCATCAAAAAAGGGGAGGAAATCCTTTTCGTCGATTCGAGGAACGATCAGGGGGATGAAACCCACTGGTCACGCAAGGAACCGGTCACTGATGTTCCAATGATTGTGCTGATCAATCAGAACTCGGCTTCGGCCTCCGAAATTGTCGCCGGCTGCATCCAGGATCACAAGCGCGGGCTGATTGTCGGGCCTGAACCGGGAGTGACCACCTATGGAAAAGGTTCGGTCCAGACTGTCATCAAGCTCGATGATGGATCGGGATTGAAGCTGACCACAGCCCTGTGGTACACCCCGAACCGCCAGAAGATCCATGGCCATGGAATCAAGCCGGATGCCTGGTCTGACATGTCGGTGGATTACTGGCTCAACCTTCGGCAGGCGGAGAAGGTCGGTTTCCTGAAACCCAAGATGCTCCGCAGCCAGCACGCCAATGAAACCGAAGAGAAAAACAGCGAAGTGACTGTCGAAGAGCTGCTGGGCAAGACCTCCCAGAGCGATGCCGAAAAAGATCTGTATGATAAACAGCTGTTCTTTGCCGCCCAGCTGCTGCATGCCGAGCTGGAAGAACAGACTGTTAAAAAAACTCCCGCAACCGCTGACGCCAGGTAAGCGCCATTCCCGACTGCCGAACCCGCCCGGTCTTTCATGACCGGGCGGGTTTTCTTCCGAGACGATGAGACTTCTGGCCATAGAAACCTCCTGTGATGAGACTGCGGTTGCACTGGTTTCAAAACAGAATGGGGTGGAATCCTCCCTGGTGGCCTCACAGATTCACCTGCACCGCCCATTCGGAGGTGTCGTTCCGGAGGTCGCCTGCCGTGCCCACCAGGAGTGGCTGCCACGACTGGTCAGGGAAGTCCTTGACGAAACCGGAACAACACCCGATGCCATCGATGGAATCGCGGTAACTCGCGGACCCGGCCTGGTCGGAGCACTGCTGGTGGGGCTGTCCTTCGCACGCGGGCTGGCCTGGGGCTGGAAAAAGCCCTGGGTGGGCATCAACCACCTTGAGAGCCATCTGGCTTCACTCGATCTGGCCGATCCTCCATTTCATCCCCCGTATGTGGCACTGCTGGCATCGGGCGGGCACACTGATTTCTTTCATGTGAGCCGGGAATGGGACATCCGATTTCTCGGGGGAACTCTGGATGATGCCGCTGGAGAGGCATTCGACAAGGTCGCCCACCTTCTGGAGCTGGGTTATCCCGGCGGCCCGGTGATCGAAAAAGCAGCCGGTGCTCACAGTGGGGCAATCCATGAATTTCCCCGCCCGATGCAGGGTCATCCGGGATGCAATATCAGTTTCAGCGGGTTGAAGACCGCTGTCGCGATTGCTTTGGAAAAGGAAGCCGGCCGCAACCGGAATGGCAGGACTGCCTTTTGGGCTGCTTCTTTTCAGCAGTGTGTGGTTCTGGCACTGGTGAAGAAGCTCGAAGCGGCTGCAGAGATGGCGAGATGCAGTCGTGTCGCCATTGTGGGCGGGGTAGCGGCCAATCGCCTGCTGCGTGATGCTGTAACGAACCTGGCGGAAAGAAATGGATGGGAGGTCGGGATCGCCCCTTTGAAGTATTGCGGTGATAATGCTGCCATGGTGGGCGCGGCTGCTTTCCGCTGCCTCGAACGCCAGGGATGGTCTCCCTCAGACCTCGATGCCGACCCGCGGCTTTTCCTCGGCGAGGATGAATGACAGAGAAGATGGAACCAAAAGAGAACAGGACTGTTTTCGATGAGCTTCGGAGCACACGCCCGGTGGTGCTGGCCCCCTTATCCGGGATCACCGATGCTCCCTTTCGGGAAATCTGCCGGAAGCAGGGGTGCCGTTTTGTTTATGCCGAAATGACCAGTTCCGAAGCGCTTGTGCGCAGCAATGACCGTGCCCATGCGCGCATCCGCGGGCTGAATGCGCCTGTGCCGACAGTGGCCCAGCTGCTCGGGAACCGCCCCTCAGTGATGGCGGATGCGGCGGAAATGTGTGTGGAAATGGGAGCCGATGCAGTTGACATCAATCTGGGCTGTCCAGCCAAACAGATCGTCCGTGGAGGTGGCGGCTCGGCGCTGATGCGCGAGCCGTTGCTGGTCGCAGAGATTATCCGCACAATGGCCAGCCGAATCCGCAAACCGGTGAGTGTGAAGATGCGCGCCGGCTGGGATGACCAGTGCCGCAATGCAGTCGAAATTGCACGCCTTGCGGAGGCCGAAGGGGCTTCGGCGATTGCCGTTCATCCACGCACCCGGACACAGGCTTTCAAGGGTCATGCCAACTGGGAGGTTATCGCACGGGTCAAAGAGGCGGTTTCGATTCCGGTCATTGGAAATGGAGATGTCCGTTGCCGTGAAGATGCAGTCCGGATGTTCGACAGCACCGGCTGTGATGCGGTCATGGTGGGACGGGCGGCACTCGGCCACCCATGGATTTTCCGGGAGATTGAAGATCCCGGATTCGAACCGCCAGATTTCACCCGCCGGATCGACATCGCCATCGAGCACATCCACCTGCTGGTGGAAGAAAAAGGAAGTTACCGTGGCGCCCTCGAATTCCGCAAGCATCTGGCCTGTTATCTGAAGTCGATGCCGGAAAACAAGCTGGTGCGTGAACAGATGAACCGGCTTGATTCTCTTGAAAGTGTTGTGGACATCCTCGAAAGATACAAGCAGCGCCTGCATGAGTTTTCATTCCAGTAAGAGTTGAAAGCCATCAGCAACCCCTTGCAGGAATGGGATTGGGATCTTTTTTCAGTTTCGAACTGCCCTTTCCGAGCCAATGAAACTAATCCATACTTAGGGCAGCCTGATCAAGATGGCGGGCGCAGGCTGAATACCAATCCTCTGAAACGGTCTGTCAATGTCTGAATGTAGCGCACAACTCACCCGAAGAATGGCCCGCGGCCGGATCCTGGTCGTGGATGACACCGGGTTTAACCGGATGGTGATCGATCGTTGCCTGACTTCGGCTGGCTATAAGGTCATCCAGGCATCGGAGGGATACACTGCCTTGCAGCTTCTGAAAAGCCAGCCCTTCGATCTGGTGATCACCGACCTGAAGATGGCCGGATTGAGCGGGCTGGAGCTGCTGATCAAAACACGCGCCGGTGGTTCAGAAAGCTCACCCTGCCCCCCTTTTGTTCTCTGCACAGCGATCCAGGAAAAAGACACGATTCAGACAGCGATTCTGAATGGATTCAGCGAAATACTCATCAAACCGGTCGACCGGGACAAGCTGTTGAATCTGGTTCAAAAGCACGTGGGATCTTCCCTGGAAACCCAGTGCTTACGGGAGCCTGAACCTGATGCCGCGGGCGAAGCAAGGACTCTGCAGAATCTGGCTGCCAAAATAGGAGCCAGCCAGGAAGCTGTCCGGAATGCTGTTATCGAGGAATTTCTTGGTTGGGCACCGGCTTTCGAAATCACAAGCCTCGAAGAACTGCATCAGAAGCTGCGGGAAGTTTTAGGAGAAGACAAAGAGGAAGCAAACAAGGGGGTGTCTGATGCAAGCCCACCCCCTGAAACCAGCTGAATTACTTGACTTCGACTGTAGCGCCAACCTCGACCAGTTTGGCCTTGAGGGATTCGGCTTCTTCCTTGGACACACCTTCTTTGACCGGCTTGGGAGCGCCTTCGACCAGGTCTTTGGCTTCCTTGAGGCCAAGGCTGGTGATTTCACGGACCACCTTGATCACCTTGATCTTTTCGGCACCGGCTCCAGCGAGAATGACATCGAAAGAGGTCTTTTCTTCGACTGGCTCCGCAGCGGCCGGAGCGGCGGCGGCCATCATGACCGGAGCTGCGGCGCTGACACCGAATTTCTCTTCAAAAGCCTTCACCAGTTCAGAAGCCTCAAGCAGGCTGAGGCTGCCGATCTGTTCCAGAATTGCATCAATTTTTTCACTTGCCATGAGTTTGTATCTCCTCGATTTTTTCGAATTGAGAAGCTGTGCTCAAGCAGCAGCTTTCTCGAGTTTTTCGCAATAGGCCTGCAGGAGTCCCACAAGCTTGGTTGGCACTGCATTGACACAGCCGAGAATGTTCTGCGCAGGCGACTGAATCGAACCCAGCATGCGTGAGAGCAGCTCCTCACGCGAGGGAATCTTCGAGAGCGCATCCACCTGGTCCGCGCTGAGGATCACATTATCGAGAACCCCGGCTTTGGGCTTCAGGAAAGGATGATCCTTGGCAAACTTCATCAGAACCTTGGGGCCGCTGACCCCATCGGCGCTGTCGACAGTCACGGATGTGGTTCCAGCCAGGATGGGCCGTGCTTTTTCCCGCAGATTCTCAGGCAGCGCCAGGAGAATCAGGGTGTTTTTGGCAACCACATATTCCAAACCGGCATTACGGCACTCCCGCCGCAGGGCATTCACCGCCTTGACCCGGAGTCCTTTGTATTCACAAAAGGTCAGGGATTTCGCCTGGGCGAATTTATCTGTGAGTTCCTGCAGAATTTCCGCTTTTCCAGATCTGTCCAAACAACTCACCTCCTTTCAGAATCAACAAAAAAAGCCCACTCCTTCGAGTGGGCTTTTGGAATTCAGTCTGCATGAGGAGGCCGGAGCCTCCTTCAGACATCACCTGCCCAGTCTCGGTAGGATTTTACGGATTAAGCCTCAAAGGCTCCTACTGTCTACGACCGTGGTCTGGTTTATGGAACGCAATCAATCCAGAGCCGGACTATTCATCTCCATCAGGCTTTGATTTCATTCGAATCCACCCGGACACTCGGTCCCATGGTGGTCGAGAGGTAAACCGCATTGATGTATGTACCCTTGGCGGATGAGGGCCTGGCACGAACCAGCGCATCGGCAACGGCATGGATGTTTTCTTTGAGCTGTTCGGCAGCAAACGATGCTTTTCCAACCGGGGTATGGATGACACCCCCCTTATCGACACGATATTCGATGCGCCCGGCTTTGAAATCGGCAACCGCCTGAGCCACATTGGGGGTGACTGTTCCGGTTTTCGGATTGGGCATCAAGCCTCGAGGACCGAGAATTTTGCCGAGCTTTCCAACCTCGCGCATGACATTGGGAGTGGCGATGGCCACATCGAAACCGGTCCAGCCTTCGCCTGTGATTTTCTGAATGAGATCCTCCAGGCCGACAAAATCCGCGCCGGCATCCTGGGCGGCTTTGACATGTTCGCCATCGGCAAACACAGCCACACGAACCACCTTGCCGGTCCCATGCGGCAGCGAGACAGTTCCACGGACCTGCTGGTCAGCGTGGCGTGGATCGACGCCGAGATTCACGGTAAATTCGACAGTGGCATCGAATTTAGCCGGCGAGGTTTCTTTAGCGAGAGCGATGGCTTCATCCAGCGGGTACTGCCGTGAGCGATCGACCTTGGCAGCGGCTGAACGGTATTTTTTTCCGTGTTTCACTCTCTCCCTCCTTGACTGTTAATCATCAGACTGCCAGGCAGTCTTTTACGGCAATCAACCTTCGGTCACCTCAAGCCCCATGCTGCGTGCGGTACCGGCGATCATCTTAGTGGCGGCTTCCATATCCATGGCATTCAGGTCGGGCATCTTGAGTTTGGCGATATCCCGCACCTGGCTGTATGTCACCTTCCCGACTTTGTCCTTCTGGGGAACCGCCGAGCCTTTCGGGACTTTGGCGGCTTCTTTGAGCAGATAAGGAGCCGGCGGAGTTTTGGTGACAAAGGTCATCGTACGGTCGCCATAGACCGAGATCTCCACCGGGATGATGACACCGGGCTGATCCTTGGTGCGATCATTGAACTGCTTGCAGAATTCCATGATGTTGACACCATGCTGTCCGAGGGCCGGGCCAACCGGCGGAGCCGGGGTGGCTTTGCCTCCCACGCACTGCAGTTTGACAATCGCAACAACCTCTTTTTTCGGCGGCATTTCTTTATTCTCCTGAAGACTATGCAGCGATCTTTTCGACCTGGAGGAAGTCCAGCTCGACCGGGGTCGCTCTTCCCAGCATTTCGATCATCACGGTCAAGCGACCGCGTTCTGGATTGATCTGCGCCACTGTTCCCGAGAAGTTGAGAAACGGGCCATCGATGACTTTGACACGATCGCCTGTTTCGAAGGTCACCTTCGGGCGTGGAGCTTCTCCACTCTGTTCCATCATCCCGAGGATATTCCTGACCTCATCTTCTGTGAGTGGAGTCGGGGATTTTCCTGGGCCGACAAACCCGGAGACACCCGGAGTATCCTTGATCAAGGCCCAGGTGACCTCATCGAGAATCATTTCGACAAGGACATAACCGGGCATGATCTTGCGAGTGGCAACTCTTTTTTTGCCATCCTTGATTTCAGCCACTTCTTCGGTCGGTATGACGACTTTGCTGACCAGGGATTCGAGTTTCTGCTTGCGGACAGCGGTCTCGATGGATTCTTTGACCCGGTTTTCGAAGCTGGCGTAGGTATGGACAGCGTACCACTTGGTTTCACTCATTGTTTGATTCAACTTCTTTCAATCCTCATGTCTGTTCCGGGGAAAACCCTCAGATCAGCCTTTTCATCAGATTATAAGTTGCGGTCACCAGAGCCTGTGCTCCTCCCATGTAGATCGACATGACCACCATGACGATGAGGGTCACGAAGGTCGAGTTTTTAACCTCTTCATAGGTGGGCCAGGTGACCTTCTGGAGTTCCGCCAGGACAGAAATCAGGAACTGCCCGGCGCGTGACTCGCGAATCTTTTTCGACTTTTTCAGATTATCAATGCAGCGTTGAATAAACTGTTCCATTGAACCATCAACCTGTCCTTTATTCGGAATGGCAGGCCAGGAGGGATTTGAACCCCCGACCCCCGCGTTTGGAGCGCGGTGCTCTACCGGGCTAAGCTACTGGCCTGCAGGTAATCGGAGCCTCTATATCAGCGGGTCTCCCGATGGGGGAGATGTTTTTTACAACGCGGGCAGTATTTCTTTACTTCCACACGTCCCGGATGGACCCTTTTGTTTTTTGTGGCGATATAGTTGCGCCCTTTGCACTCACTACACGCCAATATCACCGCTTCGCGTGGCATAGGTTCCATCCTCCAACGGAAGAGGTCAAGACAACTGGACCACACGAGTCAAAAAATTTTGTCTTTTCCCGATGCCGGATGCGGAATTTGCCTGCAGCACACCCGTTCATCCTAACCTTTCAAGATATAGTCGAGGCGCCCTGGCCTGTCAAGCCCAAGGTAATTTCAGCCGCTGAATCGAGAATATAGGTGGGGGTGGGGCGCCACTCTCGAGCCTGGTCAGGGTTGGTGACACCGGAGAGCACCAGGGCGGTTTTCATTCCGGCATCCAGCCCCATCTTCATATCGGTTTCCAGCCGGTCTCCCACAAGCAGGACCTGTTCCGGAGGCAATGCCAGGTCTTTGAGGATCACCTCGAGCATGATGGGAGAAGGTTTCCCCAATATGGTCTCCACTTTTCTCCCCGAGCAGGCCTGAAGTGCGGCAATATTCGCTCCGCAATCCGGAATGACTCCATCCTCCACCGGGCAGGTGACATCCGGATTGGTGGCCATAAGCGGCACTCCTCTCAATGCTGCGATCATCGCCTGATGAAGTTTGACATAATGAAAGTTACGGTCGAATGAAAGGAGAAGGAGATCGCATCCATGCCCGTCATCCACCACTTTGAGGCCTGCCTCCAGAAGCTCGCCGATGAGCGGGGCTTCCCCGACGACATAAATCCTGGCCCCGGGATAATGATTCGCAAGGTACTGGGCGGCCACCGCGGATGAGTTGATGACCTCGTGATCCGCGGCTTCGACATGGAGTGCGCGCAGCTTGGCGGCATAATCCCGGCGGGTTTGCAGCGGTTTGTTAGAGAGGAAACGGATTTGCTTTTTAAGGCCACGAAGGGTTGAGAGCATTTCGCCGACACCATCGATCAGGTTGGGGCCTAGATAAATGGTACCATCCAGGTCAAAGACATACCCGGAAAATGAAGTCAGCAGTGGTCGAACAGTCAAAGCAGCCTGCACTCAAACAGGAAGTAGAAACCCGGCGCCGAGGCCGAGAAGAACCAGGCCGAGAACAAGCATCAATGTTCGTGCGGTTCCCATAGTTCTGGCTTCCGGGGCATAATCTTCCGGCCGGGGAGGGTAATATCGTCCCCGTGCGATATCCTGGTGGATGAAATAAGGCCCCACCTGTATCATACATTCCTGATGGTAGACATTGTGGGTTTCGACACACAAACGTTCCCCAGGGAGTCCGGGATCATCAAATGACCCGAAGAGAGGGCCTTCGCGCTGCCAGACAGCTATGTCCGGATCGATTCTGCTCATACTTCCCACCTATAATGAACGGGAAAATCTGGCCCCATTAATCAGGGAGATTTTCGCTTTGAAAATCACCAGGCTCGAGGTCCTTGTCGTCGATGACCAGAGTCCCGATGGCACCGGCATTATCGCAGACCAGATGTCGAAAGATAACCCGTGCATTCATGTTTTGCACCGCCCGCCTCCCCGGGGGCGCGGACTGGCAGGGATCGATGGTTTCCGCTGGGCAAGGGATCATTCTTATGAATATGCGATCGAAATGGATGCGGATTTTTCGCACCCTCCTGAGTTTATTCCTTTTCTTCTGAAACCCTTCGAGGATCCGAATCGACCGGTCGATCTGGTGATCGGTTCGCGCTACATCCCCGGGGGAAAGATTAAAGGCTGGCCTCGCTGGCGCTACTGGAACAGCTTTGTGGCCAACCGGCTGGCGCGATGGGTCCTGGGCCTCAGGGCGATTGACTGCACCTCGGGATACCGCTGCTTTTCAAAAAACGCGCTCGAGAAAATTCCCTGGGAAAGCCTGATTGCCACAGGCCCGGTCATTGTCGAGGAAATCCTCTTTCATTTTGAACGGGCCGGTTTGCGGCATACCGAAGTTCCCATCACCTTCATCGAACGAACCCAGGGGACATCCAAAGTCCGCTTCAGCACCATCCTCCGTTGGATTCGGGAGCTGGTCAGGATTCGATTGAAGGGGATCCCGCAACGCCATTGACCGAGGCCGCTCACCCGACCCAGAAGTTGTTGATGTGCCGGAGGAGAAAGAGGATCTGCAGGGCGAACAGCCCCGCGAGTATGACAGCCTGCCCGAGTGAGTTGCGCATCCTCGCCAGCCGCACCCCCCAAAGCATGAAAACCGGAAACACCACCAGAAGGTAGCGCATATAGGCCATGAACGAGACAGTCATGGCGGGGATCAACCCCATGGGAAGGGCATACCAGAACAGCAGAGGATGAATCCTCCAGACTCCCATCAGGGAAGCACAAAACAAAATAAACCAGATTCGGTCCAGCACAGATCCTTCCATCCCATGGAGAGAATCGATATCAAAAAAAGACCGAATGAAACTGCCGATATCGAAAATCTGAAAGATTGACGATTCAGCAATGAACAGTTTCTGGGCAGCAAATCCTTCGAAGGCATTGCCGGTAGCGGCAGCCATGACCGCGAGATAGGCCCCGAACCCCAGCAACGGAGCCAGCAGGCACAAGGCTTTCGCAGCCCTGTTGAGTGTATAGTCCCGATCCATTCGCAGAACCTGCCAGAGAATGGGCAGAATCACAAACACTCCAACCGCACGGGTCAACGGAAGCAGGAAGGCGGCACAAGCAGCAGGGAGGTACTTCTTCTTCAGCAAAAAAAGCAGCAGGGAAACAGACAACAGAAAGAACAATGATTCGGAATAGACAAACAGGAAAAATATCGCGCCGGGATAAGCCAGTAACAGCAGCAGGCTTTTTCTGGTTTCCACCTCTCCGAAGAATTCCATGCAAAGACGGAACAAGAGGATGAAGGCTCCCAGGGAAAGGAGATTCGCCAGCAGCAATCCGGCAATCAGGTGGCTGCCACCCGCCAACGGAGCGGCAAGGCGGATCAGAAATGGCCAGAGCGGGTAAAAAGCGCAGGGCATCGTGCCGGGGACATATCCATGCTGGCTGAGAAAGAGGTAATGCTGGGCATCCCATGTTTTGTAGATGCAGTCGCGGGTCGGTTCGGCATGGGGGGGATCATGAAAATTCCCCTTGAAGCCCTCCACAGAAAAAAAGACCGGGAGCAGCGCCTGCGAGAGAATGATGACTGCGAAAAGGATGATCTTCAGGCCGATCAGAGGAAGGGCAATCTGGCTCACGGCAGGATTCGATGCCCGATCGTGGTCATTCATGAGATGGATCGCCGCCAGTGTGCTGGCTGCGCCAGAAGTGAACAAGTTCCGGGTAGCTGGCCAGCGCGGCATGACCTTCAGGACGCAGGCTATAAAGTCCATGCCCGATCCGGTCAAACCACCCATGGAAATTGTTCGACAGGATCGAAAGAGTTTTTGCGCCGGTTCCGAGCTCCCTCAGCGCTTTGGGAGAGAGAGGCCCATACAGGTCGAGGCAGACCGCAATGTGGATGCAGTTTTCACGATAAGCGGTGAGCAGCGGAATCCGGCTGGCGCCCCCTTTATTCCCATCGACCGAGCGCATTTCCACCTCCTGGAGGACTGCGCGCACCAGGTCATGCTTTTTGCGCCTGGGTGCTGTGACCGGATGAAATTCGACTTGAGCCTGTGGCGGTTTCTTCTTCAGATCGACCAGGATCAATCCCAGCTCGAGCCGCTGGCAGACATGGCGGATCGACCGCCAGCGCCTCCCCCATCGCTGCACCTCTTCGACAGGAACAGCCACATACACCGATTCGGTGATTTTCTGGCGCTGAGCTGCCTGAGCGAGAAGCTCGAGATTCAAACGAAGTTTCTGCTCGATGACAACGATCTGTTTGTCTTTGACTGCGACCAGGTCACAGGAGAGCACCTCGCCACGAACCTTATACCCGCAGCGTTGCAGGAGATTCCGCAGTGGTTCATAAAGATCGGTCTCCAGGATCCTTTGCGGCGCCCCAGGGCGTGGCCTCGATGGCTTCCCATTTTTCGCAGGCTTCGCCGGCATCACAGTTCGGTCGGTGGGGACGCGAGAGCATCCCCGAGGAGATTGAATGACAGCACGGAAAAGACAATCGCAGCCGAAGGAAAAACCGCCTGCCACCAGGCGAACTGGATGCGTGTGTATCCATCCAGAATCATATTGCCCCAGGAGGGGTTGGGAGGCTGGATGCCCAGCCCCAGGAATGACAATGCAGCTTCGGCGATGATGGCAGTGGCCAGGCCAAGGGTGGTCACAACCACCAATGTGGGGAGGACATTGGGGAGGATATGGCGCAGCATGATCCGCCAGGGTGACAGCCCGAGGCAGCGTGCCGCATCGACAAATTCACGTTCCCGAAGGGAAAGAACCTCTCCTCTGACCACACGGGCCACCCCCACCCAGCCAGTCAATCCAATGGCCAGGAAAATATTTTCCGGACGGTTCCCCAGTGCAAACTGAATGGCTAGAACCAGGAGCAGATAGGGAAAAGCCCAGACGACATTCACTAACCACATGATCAGATGGTCAGTCCAGCCGCGAAGGTAACCGGCCGCCAACCCCAGCAGCAGGCCGAGCGAGACGGAGACGCCCTGCGCGATGATTCCCACCGAAAGGGACACCCTGGCGCCATACAGGACACGTGAAAAAATATCCCGGCCCAGGCGGTCAGTTCCCATCCAATGCTCACCGCCAGGAGGCAGATCGCGGTCAGCCAGGCTCTGGGCCAGAGGGTCCTGTGGCGCCAGCCAGGGCGCAAAGATCGCGATAAGGATCAGCAGCACCACAAAAACAAAACCGATTCCGGCAAATGGATTGGTGCGGAAAACTTGGAAGTAAACTGTATTTTTCATCAGGCCAGGCTCAAAGGGTGAATCAATTGTTTCCGTTATCCATTTCAGGCCGCATGATACGAAGGCTATGGCGGATGGTAAACGGAGAAATCCAGCGGGAACAGGGAGAAAGCGATAAAGATTTTTAAGTTTCGATTGCCGCCTGCTCGGAGATGCGTGTGGGGGAAACCCGGCAGGTTTCCTCTTCGGGATAGGACCCCAGGAGTTTGATGTGAGTGCAGAATTCCTCGAGGTCGGTCAGCGCCACCTGGACCCGGTCCTCCTGCACATGCCCTTCGAACTCGATGAAAAAGAGATATTCCCAACGCTCACTTTTGGTTGGGCGGGAATCGATATGGGTCAGGTTGATTTTGTGTTTCCGGAAAGGCTCGAGGGCTGACAGAAGCGAACCGGGGCGATTGCGAAGCTGGACAATCATCGAGGTTTTGTCACGTCCGGTAGGCTGTTCGGAATCATAGCCGATCACAACAAACCGGGTGGTGTTGTGAGAGCGGTCTTCGATATTGGGATACAGAATCGGGAGATTATAGATGATCGAGGCCAGCTCGGCGGCGATGGCCGCGGTTCCAGGTTCTCGGCTGGCGCGCTCCGCTCCGAGCGCGGTGTTGGCAACCTCGATATATTCAGCCTGGTGGTAATGTTTCTCGAGCCATTCACGGCACTGCCCGAAAGCCTGGCCATGGGTGTATATCCGCTGGATTTCCTCAGGCTTCGAACGTGAGAGGAACTGGTGGTGCACCTCGAGGTGAGTTTCAGCATAAATCCGCAGATCGGAGCGTATAAAGTTATCGATGGTTTCCGCGACCACACCATGGGTCGAGTTCCGAATCGGAACGACACCATATTTGCACTCACCTTTTTCAACCGCACGGAACACATCGCTGATATGTTCAGGCTGGTGATGAAAGGCTGCCGAATTTCCGAAACGGTTGATGGCGGCAGTGTGGGAGAAGCTGCCGGGGGTTCCGAAATAAGCGATATTCAGAGTGGCTTCCAGGGAGCGGCAGGCGGAGATGATTTCACGAAAAACCAATGGAACCGCCTGCTGGGGAAAAGGCCCCTGGTTTTCACGTGAAAGCCGTTCGAGAATATCGCGCTCACGGCGGGGGACATAAGTCGAAATCCCTTTGCCGGCCTGTTTGACCCGGCCGACTTCCTCGACAATGGCAGCCCTCTGGTTCAGCAGATCGAGGATCGCCAGATCGACAGCATCGATTCTTTCACGGAGAGAGGCGATCTGCTGGCTGGCCTCAGAGATCTCCGGGCGGGTCAAGATGAGGCTCCAGCCATGGAAATCTCAGTGGTAGAAATCACTGATGGTTTCATCGAAATGGCCTGGTGATTTTTTCTGGCTGGAGAGCATATCTTCGAGGAGGTCTTCGACTTCCTCAATGGTGACATCTTCAGGTTCCATCAGCAGTATCCGCTCCACCAGGTCTTCACGTTGAATCGGGTCGATCACACCCAGCTTGACAAGCTGGCTGAGATAGCCTCGAACTTCAAGTGGGACATGAAATTCTTCGAGGTAGATGAAAAAGTTCTCTCCCAGGGAGTGCTGAATCCCGGTGTAGGGAAAATCGAGCCTTTGTTGAATTTTTTCCACAATACTCAACGCTGCGTTGATATCACTTGGGTTATGTCCTTGTTTGACCAGAGTTTCAACAAGATCCTCACGGTCGCCGGCATCCCATCCGCCTTCCATTGTCTTCCTCAGAAACAGGTTAACCATTTCAAGCACGCGAGCGGTCATAGATACCCCCCGAAAAAAAGTTTCCCTTCAGAAACAGTATAGCCTAAGCCTCACGCCAGGTCAAAATACATTCCTGGGAGACGTTTAACGATACCCTTCATTTCGAGAAGGAGCAAGCGTTCGGATATTTTCCCAACCGGATGGCCGAGATCGGCAGCCAGGCGGTCGATATGGACCCGGCCGGCTTTCAAGCGCTTGTAAAGCAAAATATCCAGTGGATCCTGCAAGGTGGATTCCGCCGGTTCGCCTGGAGGATTCAATGGCTGAGCAAGTTCCCGGTCCGGTTTTGGGGAAGGCTTCCGTGCCCTGGGAGTTTTTTTCTCCGAAGGCTGCGGAGAGGTTTCTGGAACAGCCTGGCTGGTGATCCCAAGGCGGAACCTCAGCTCATTCAGGATATCCTGTGCCGAATGCACCAGCCTGGCCCCATCCTGGATCAGGCGGTGAGGCCCCTCGGATCCGCGCTCATCGACTCTGCCGGGAAGAGCGAACACTTCACGGTTCTGCTCGAGGGCGAAACGCGCGGTAATCATCGCTCCGCTGTCGATGGGCGCCTGGACAACAAACACACCCAGTGAGGAACCAGAGACCAGGCGGTTCCGGGAATGAAAGCAGCGCGGAATTGGTTTGGTTTGAGATGGGTATTCGGACAGGACCGCCCCCTGCGTGGCGATTTCATTCATCAGGTCAAAATGTTCCGGAGGATAAATGGTGGAGAAACCACATGGGAGAAAGGCGATTGTGCGTCCACTGACCGACAAGGCTGCACGATGGGCAGCGCCATCGATCCCATGAGCCAGCCCACTGACTATGGTCAGGCCTTTGGATGCCAATTCACCGACAATTTCGCGTGTCATCCGCAGGCTGTAAGAATCACAGCTGCGTGTCCCGACGACGGCGAGTGGAGTGTAATCCGCTTCGATGATTCTGCCTTTCATAAAGAGAAAAACCGGAGGATCTTCGATTTCTCTGAGCAAGGGTGGGAATTGCGGATCTTCGGGAAAGATGATTTCGAGGTTCTGTTTCTCGATCACCTTGAGTTCCTGATCAAGCGCTTTGTCCAGGCATCCACGAGCGGTCTGGAGCAGGTTATGGATGGCTTCACGTGAAAGGCGGGGGACTTTTTCCAGAGCGGATTGGGGGGCTTGAAAGATGTTCTCAGGTGTCTCAAATGCCTGGAGGAGACGCCTGATCGCCCCGGCACCCACCTCCGGAGTCAGCACCAGCCTCAACCAGTTCATCACATCGACATTATCAGGAGAGTGGTTCAATGGCGTTGAATCCATCCTTTGAAATCCGTTTCGAGGGTGGCGACTTCCTGGACCCGGAATTCGGTGGAATCCAGCCCCCAACTCCCGACAGGCGGTGAATCTTCCGGAAGAAGGCCGACCAGATGGGATCCGGTTCCGGTCAGGCAGACTCCGGCGCACCCACGATCCAGCAGAATCTGGCAGAAGGTGTCCAGCTCCGGCCGTTGAGAGAAGACCACCTCCTGGAAGGCATTGAACATCCGGCTCCCCATGAGATTCCAGTCGCTTTCCGCCAGGCCAGAATGAAATCTTCAGCGGGGGGTGGGCACGGCGTTCGCTGGGGACCATGCGGGCATAGACCGACCGGGTTTCATGGTTCCCTCCGGGGTCGAGCAGGGCCAGCCGCAGTGGAGGCACACCCTTCAGCGGTGCAACCCATTCCCCTCTCCCCCGGACCCGTGCCGGGCCGCCATGCAGGCAGAAAGGGACATCCGAGCCAACCAGCAATGCTTTCTGCATCAGGCTCCGTTCAGTGGCCTGCAGGAATTTGCCGAGGTAGCGCAGCAGGACACCCGCATCGGCGGTTCCTCCTCCCAGGCCGGCCCCCACCGGGATGCGTTTATGCAGCCGGATCGAAACACCATACCGGGTTCCTTCAAGCAGCATGGCTGCTGCCTTGAGCAGGTGGTTGGTGTTATCAGAAGGGATATGATCCCAGTTGCATGAAAGTTCAAATGTCCCGCTCTCGTTGATCAGCAGTTCGATTTCATCGAACAGAGAGACGGAAACATTGACCGCATCGAGATTATGGTAGCCATCCGGACGCCGGTCGAGAACATCGATAAACAGGTTCACCTTGCGGGAGCCAGAAGGGTCACCGCCTGGTTGACTGGATAAAGAGGGAGGATTTCCGCAGGCATGGGGCAAGCCGGTTCCGATCTGCTGGGCATCGCTTTCAGGCAGATTCATCCTCGTCCATCGATTCGGAGGAAGCGCCGAAGTCTCTGGGATTCAGTGCCAGCCTTTCCAGTTTTTCCTGGAGATTCTTACGGTGCATGCCAATCGATTCGGCAGTTCTGCTGACATTGCCCTTGTGGCGAGCCAGCCACAAGCTGAAAAATTTCCGTTCGAAATCATCCAGCAGGCGCTGCTTGGCCTCTTTGTAGGAAAGATTTTCATCCTCCAGCCAGTATTGTGAGAAATCCTGGACAGGGGGTGGTTCCGGCTGTGGGGCCAGGGAGGTCCCGACCTGCCCCATGAGTTCAGGGGCATCCAGCACCACGGCTCGCTCCACCAGGTTGCGCAGCTCCCGGACATTTCCCGGCCAGTTGTAACGCATCAATGTTTCATAAACTGTCGATGGTATTTTGAAGGTTTTGGGATCTCTTCCGAGCTGGTTGAGAAAATGGGAAATCAGCAGTGGGATATCCGCCGGATGATGCCGCAAAGGCGGCACCAGGATCGGAACCACATTCAGGCGGAAAAACAGATCCTCACGAAATTCCCCCTTGCGGACTGCATCTTCGAGGTTCCGGTTGGTGGCCGCGATCACCCGGACATCCACCCTCTTCGAGCCTCTGCCTCCAACCGGCTCGATGGTCTGCTCCTGAAGAACCCGCAGGATCTTCCCCTGCAGGTTCTGGCTCATGTCACCGATTTCATCGAGGAAGATGGAGCCTCTGTCGGCGAGCTCGAAGCTGCCGATTTTATTTTGAAAGGCGCCGGTGAAAGAGCCTTTGACATGGCCGAAGAGGGTGCTTTCGAGAAGCTCCGAGGGAATGGCGATGCAGTTGATGGGAACAAAGGCATTGGCAGCACGATTCGAGAAGTTGTGCACCGCCCGTGCCACCAGTTCCTTGCCACTGCCGCTTTCACCCAGAATCAGGACAGTGGCATCGCTTCTGGCAACTTTTTCCAGAAGAGAAAAGAGCGTCTTCATCGGCGCAGATTCACCGACCAGCCCGGTCTGCCCGGGGCCAACCGAAAGTTCACTGCGCAGAAAGAGGTTTTCGAGAACCAGGCGCTTGCGGTCGATGGCGCGGCGCACAGCGGAGATCATGTCTTCCTGGTTGTAGGGTTTGGCGAGGAAGTCCACTGCGCCTTCCTGCATGGCTTTGACCGCCAGCTGCACATTGGCATGGGCTGTCAGGAAGATGATGGGCAGCGAGGGATTGATCTTTTGAACCTCGGCCAGGAGCTGCTCTCCGGAGAGGCGGGGCATGCGCAGGTCCGATATGACACAATCAAAGGATGAATTCTGAAGAATCTCCAGGGCGGCCTGGCCATCTTCGGCGGTTTCAGTATCGAAGCCCTCCGCTTCGAGCTGCAGGCTCAAAGCCTTTCTCAAACGGGGTTCGTCATCGACAACAAGAATCTTCGGCATGATAGGTTTCCGGATCAAAAATTCTGGTCGGAAACTCTTATCTTGTATTCACGAAGTTTTTCCTGCAAGTGCCTCCGGGAAATTCCACCCACAAGGGAAGCGCGGGTGACGTTGTAATCATTGGCGGCAAGCAGCGAGAGGAAGTAATTTTTTTCGAAAGCAGCTTTGGCCTGTTTGTATGGAAGCTGCTCGATCTCCTCGATTCCTGTGGTCCATTCAGTTTCCTGGAGCAGTTCTCTGGGCAGGCCGGATCGGTCGATGGTCTGGCCATCCTTCGTGATCACCAGGCGTTCGATCAGATTCTGGAGTTCGCGGACATTGCCAGGCCAGCGGTAGCTGCGCATGACTTCCATGGCTTCCTGGGAGAAACCTGCCAGGGTTCGGCCCATCCGGCGCATGCAGATGGCCAGGAAATGGTCCACCAGCAGGGGGATATCATCTTTCCGTTCGCGCAAAGGCGGGATATGGATCGGAAAGGTGGAGAGGCGGTAAAACAGATCCTCCCTGAACCGCCCGGTTTCCTGGTCCGATTTCAGGTCTCTGTTGGTGGCGGCAATCACTCGCATGTCTGTTTTGCGGAAGTTGACTCCGCCAACCCTGCGGTGCTCGCCAGTTTCGAGAACACGCAAAAGTTTTACCTGCAACTCCATGGGCAGATCACCGATTTCATCCAGGAAAAGGGTGCTGAGGTTCGCCTTCTCGACCAGGCCGGCTTTGGAGGCATAGGCGCTGGTGAAAGCCCCTTTTTCATGGCCGAAGAGTTCACTTTCAATGAGGTCGCGTGGGAAAGCGCCGCAATTCAGTGTCACCATGGCATGATCCGACCGCCGGGAGTTCTGATGAATGGCGCGCGCAACCAGCTCCTTCCCGGTACCACTTTCGCCGGTGATGAGGACTGTGGCATCTGTCGGAGCCACCTGGGCAATCGCTTTCCCGAGTTCCTGCATGGCGGGTGTGGCACCCACCAGCTGGCCTGGCCCGAGTTGATGGGCCAGCTGCTCGACCAGGGTTCGTTTTTCTTTGCGCAGGCGGTTGAGTTCGATGGCATTGCCGATGATCCGGACAAGGTCATCATTGTCAAAAGGTTTGATCACATAATCGAATGCGCCCGCACGCATGACTTCCTGGGCCAGCTGGACATTGCCATAGGCAGTCATCACCACCACGATCAGTTCCGGATCACGGCGTTTGCCTTCACGGAGAAAGGCCAGTCCATCCAGCTGCGGCATGCGGACATCGGTCACCACACAGTCATAGTTGCGCTGGTTGACCTTTTCGAGCGCCTGGGTGCCATCATGGGATACATCCACCTGGTATCCTTCATCACGCAGGACCCGGGACAGAATCCGGCAAAGATTTTCCTCATCATCGACAATCAACAGGTTGCCACGGCTCATGGTTGTGTTTTCATCCCACGCAGGCGCTGGAACTCTGCCCGGAGGAGTTCGTGCCTTTTTTTTCTTTCTCCAGCTCCTCAGAGTAACGTGTTTCGATGGCATTCATTAACTTCAGGTGCTCAGTCAGAAGCATCTCGCGCGGATCCCGTGAATCCGTCGAAACCATCATCCATTTTTCATTCCACAGATTTGCAAGCCCCTCGGGGATCCACCACTGGCGGGTTGCCGAGGCACACACGATCAATACACCCAGCATAGCCAAAAAGGTCCATAACTTTCTCAGAAAAATTGAGGAGCCTGGGGGCGGCATGAGTTTTTACCGAATGACAGCATCCCTTATTTCAGTGAAATCAGATTGATTCGATGCTTTCCACGCAGCGTGACATAGACCCTCCCATCCGAGGCCAGAGCCAGCCCTACAGGGGAGCCGGGAACCGGAGTCTGGGACACAACCTGTCCCTGGTTGTTGAACACGAAGATCTGGTTGTGCTCGGGATCCGAAACCAGGAGCCTCTGTCCCGCATCATCCCAGGCAAGATGCATCTCATTGGTGGTTCCTCCAGTCGATTCAGTCGGAATCTTCCATTCTTCGAGGAATTTCCCACGCCCATCATAGAAGACCACACGGGTATTGCGTGCATCTGTGACAGCCAGCCCGAGCGGTGTGATTTCGACATCCACCGGTTCAGCCAGGCGGGTATTCTCTTCCCCCGAATTGCCGCACTCAAAGGCTTTTTTTCCATCTGGAGTGTAGGCTTCGACCGATTTCTCACCGGTATCGGCGATAAACACCAGTTTGTCGGAAACTGCAGCCCCTTCGGGGATTTTGAATAAGCCATCATGTTCAACCGCAAAAGGAATCCGCCCGACAGCAATGCCACGCGGCCCGAAGGCGCTGACAGTGAATATCCGGGCAATTTCACCGGTCGGGCTGAATACCTGAACACGTGCATTCCAGGTATCCAGGACATAAAGCTGTCCGGTCTCCTCATCCAGCTCGAGATCATTCGGTTCTTTGAAATATCCCGGTTCAACGCCCTGCTCACCCAGGGACCACTGAAATGCAGTCTGGCCATTGAAGTTCTGGACACGATGGTTCTGGGTATCGGCCACATAGATGGAGCCATTTTTTGAAACAATGACCGCGCGCGGTTCACGATACTGGCCTGCACCAAAGCCTTCAGCACCGCGCAGCAGCGCCAGGCCTTCATCGCGGACGAAGAAGCCCTCTTCTTTTGTGGCCGATTTGACAGCCGCTGACTGCAGGCGGTAAGCGGGATCGACCTGGTAAATGGCCACTCCGGGAGGTTTGATTTCCGATTGAAAAACAGGCCGGAAGAGGTCCGGCCACTCATCGAACTTGTCAATGCCCTTCCCTCCGGCGGCTGAATACAGCGAGCGCTCGGTCGGGCCGACAATCACATACCGGACTTTTTCACGCTGGAGCAGGTCCCGCACCTTTTCACGATTGACAGAGGTATACAGCAGGCGGCAGTCCTCGATGCGAGGCTCGGGGCTGTTGCCCCGTTCACGGCTGTGGTGAACCCATCCGATCAGAGTCGGCAACCCGGTGTGGGTCGAGAAGCGTGAACGGTGGTCCTGGTAAGATTCACCCGCGGCTTCAACAACAACGGGTGTTCCATTCACATTGCTTCGCAGCCAGTCGATCCCTGCAGCGACATCCGGTTCCTTGACACGCAGGAAATTCAACCCATCCGCGGTCTGAACCCCGGTGATCTGGCGGGTTCTCCCTTCAAAGCCATCGCCATACGAAAAAATGTAAGGGGCTGCCAGCGGAAAGACCGCTGCCACCATCAGGGCAAAGATCATCAACGGATATGCGATCACATACCGTCCGAAACGCCCCAGCAGCCTTAGCGCAAAGGGAAGCAGCGGGCGCCGGTAATTCCACCAGGCGCCGGCAATGCAGCCCACACCGATCGACAGGCACAGCCAGGCCTGAAGATGGAACTTGAAGATGGTATTCCAACGGTGGGTGGGTGGAGACCAGCCTTCGATGATATAAACCACCTCACAGCCTGCGATGATCGCCAGCCCAAGAGAAAGGACCATGGCCGCCATGCGTTCTTTGAGGCTGGTTCCCCTCCTGAAAATGAAAGGCAGCCAGAGCAGCAGGAGGAAGAAGATGAAGCCTCCCACCAGGTAGGCGATATCCGCATCGAGGTACTTCCAGTAAATGATATCATCCTGCTTTGAAGGGGCACGGCTCAGGGTGGAGGGATCGAATGCCTTGCGCGCCAGTTCCCGGAGAAAAACAGTTCCGAGAGTGGCTGCAAACGCTGACAGAACCCACCAGCACAGTGCCTTGAATCCGGCTCCACGTGTGGAGGTGATCCAGCGCCAGTAGTGCAGAATCAGTCCCACCATCAGGAACAGCATGAAAACGCCGAAGATCTGAATCAGTTCATCGGGGGTGGTCCATCCAGAACCTGCCTGGTGCATCCAGCCGATTCCTTTGACTCGCTCGGGAGTGGTGAAGCTCTGATGGAATGGGTAGAAAAACACCCGGCTGAACAGGAAAACCGCAGCGGCTGGAAGCAGGACTTCCTGAAGAAGCCCCATTTTCCACCACCCCAGCTTCCTGAAACGGTCCCCCCAGATTCCCATCCTTACAATGGAGCGCCCGACAGTCCAGGCAGTCGCCGGGAAAAAAAGTTCTGCGGTGTGTGATCAAAAAGCAGCAGGCATGAAACACTGAAGAAGCCGATCAAACCCGGGTAATCCCAGGTATTGGTAATGGACACAACCCCCAGAAGCAGGCCGATCACGAGCAGCTGGGAGAATGTGGTCCAGGGTCCCCCTTCGAGATCCAGGGCATCGGTCATCCGCCCCTCGGTCCGAAGCCGCCAGACCTCGGCCTTGCGCAGACAGTAAGCGATCGAAAGAGAAAGGGTCAG